>JBKJQU010000377.1:0-10298 GCA_046594995.1 Aestuariivirga sp. | reverse complement strand
CGCTTGCCGGCGGAGGCCTTTGCCGCGCTGTGGGCGCTGAAGCAGGCCGGCATCAAGGTGGTGCCGATTACCGGGAGGCCGGCGGGCTGGTGCGACCTCATTGCCAGGCAATGGCCGGTCGATGGTGTGGTGGGCGAGAACGGTGCGTTCTACTTCCGCTATGACGATGACGCGAAGAAGATGATCCGCGTTTATGCGCAGAGTGCGGAAACGCGGCGCATGAATTCCGAGAAGCTCTGGGTAATTGCGCGGCGTGTGCTGGAGCAATTTCCGGGCACGGCAATCGCTTCCGACCAGGCTTATCGCGAGATCGATGTGGCGATCGATTTCTGTGAAGATGTTCCTCCGCTGCCGCTGGCGACGGCACAGAAAATCGCCGAGGCCTTTCATGCAGAGAGCGCTGCGGCAAAAGTCAGTTCCATTCACGTAAATGCCTGGTTCGGTGCTCATGACAAGCTCACCATGAGTGCCAGGTTCTTGTTGGAAGCCTTTGATATGAGGGTCGAAACCGAGCGTGAGAAAGTTGCCTATTGCGGCGATTCGCCCAATGATGCGCCGATGTATGCGTATTTTCCGAACGGCATCGGTGTGGCCAATATCGTGCCCTATGTGAAGATCATGCCGCATCTGCCGGCTTACGTGACGAAGGCCGAAGGCGGGCATGGCTTTGCCGAGTTCGCGGACATGGTCATCCGTGCACGGAGCAGGTGATGGGTGATACGCTGGCGGGCCTTGGCATAGGCGCTGCCGGTGGCGTGCTGTGCTGGCTGGCGGGCATTCCCGCACCCTGGCTTGCAGGCAGTATGATCGCAGGTGTGATTGCGATATTCTCCGGCGTGCGGGTGGGCATGCCCGACTGGCTGAAGGCGCTTGCATTTATTTTTCTTGGCATTCAGACCGGCACTTCCGTGACGTGGGAAACGGTCGACCGCGCGGCGCACTGGCCGCTTAGCATCGCGTTTCTCGGGGTGACGGTCGTCGCGATCACCTGGGCCTGCGTCTGGTATTATGTGAAGCGCCGCAAGTGGGACGGAGCAACCGCGCTGTTTGCCAGCCTGCCGGGCGCGCTTTCCCTCGTGCTGCTGCTGGCGAGTTCGACCAAGGCAGACATGCGGCGGGTGACCATCGCGCAGTGCATCAGGCTTTTTTTCCTTGTGGCGGCGCTGCCATCTCTCATCTTGTGGCTTTCTCCGCCCGAGGCCATGCAATCGGGCCCGGCACCGATCGGCAGCATTGCCGACATTGTTCTCGTTATCATGGTTTCGACAGTGGCAGGCTATGGGCTGGAATGGCTGAAGGTGCCCGCAGGCCTGATGCTGGGGCCGATGCTGGCGAGTGCCGCGCTCGAGCTTTCAGGCGTGATCGAAGGGGCCGCGCCGGATTCGATCCTCATTCCGGCGAACATCGTCCTCGGCGTCATGATCGCCTCGCGGTTTGAAGGGTTCACTTTTCCGGAATTCAGGGCGGCGCTTCGCGAGGCCTTTTCCGGCTTCCTGATCGCGCTGGTGATCGCCATGGCGGGGGCGGGGATCGCCAGTGCCGCAGGCGGGCTGCCGTTCTCGCTGACGCTTCTGGCGTTTTCGCCGGGAGGACTCGATGCGATGACCATCATGGCCTTCGCTTTGGACATGGACCCGGCCTATGTCGGTGCCCACCAGATGGCGCGATACTTAGGCCTGGCCCTGTTCATGCCGCTGGTGACGGCCTATGTGTTGAAACGAATGGATGCTCACGCCAATGTCACTTCGCCTTCGATGCCGTCGAAGCTAGAAGACCGCTGATGGAAAACCTCATATGGCTGCTGCCCTACAAGGGCCTTGCCGTGCTTCTCGTGCTTGCCATGTTTCTGACGCTGGACCGGCTGGTGCCTGCGGCGCGCGTCATCGGCGGCTTGTGGCGGGTGCTCAAGAACCTGTCGTTTGCGGCGATCAATGCGGTGCTGTCCTGGGCCATTGTGGTTCCAGTCTCGGCGCTGGCTGCGAGCCATGCACTGGGCTGGCGGCCCGAATGGTGGAGCGGCGGCACAGGGCTTGTGCTCGATCTCCTGATCCTCGACTGCTGGATCTACTGGTGGCACCGCGCCAACCATGAACTGCAATTCCTATGGCGGTTTCACGAGGTCCATCACCTTGATGAGTTCCTCGATGCGAGTTCGGCGCTGCGCTTTCATTTCGGCGAGGTGTTCCTGTCGTCCATCGCGCGGGCGTGCGTCATCTTCCTTCTGGGCGTGCCGCTGACGACGGTCGTCATCTTCGAGACGCTGCTGGCCTTCTCGGCGATCTTCCACCACTCGAACGTGAAGCTGCCGGCATGGCTGGAGAAGCCATTGTCGTGGGTGATCGTGACGCCGTCGATCCACTGGGTTCATCACCACGCGATCCGGCACGATACCGATTCCAATTATTCCTCGCTGCTCTCGGTGTGGGACAGGGTCTTCGCCAGCCGCAGCAGAACGGCGAGGACGCCGGAAATGCCCATCGGCGTCGAGGGATTGAAAGACCGTGCCTTTCCGGGCTTGCTGAAGCGCCCTTTCGAGGGCCGCAGACTCTAGATCAAGAGTCCATTTGTGCACTGTTAGCCGGCGGAAGCACTTTTTCGCGTGAAAAAACCTGCTCATGGCACATCCCGTGCAGCGTGATGGCCCTATGCGTCACAGTCCCGCCACTTGTTCCATATTGGTACGGTTGGGGACCCGGAGGTTATTGGAAGTCTTGGCAAAAGCCCTGAATAAGGACGAAAGCGACGGCGGGCTGAGAGAAGCCCTCCGCGAGGCTCGTCTTGCCGAGGCGGCGCATTTCGAGGCAACGCTGGACCTGAGGGATTCCAAATCGATCCGGCTGCAGCTGCTCAAAGACGATCTCATGCCGGTCATTGCCGGGTCTGCGGCCGCAGCAGAGCTTTTCGATCTTGCGCTGGTGCCGGGAGAGCCGCCGAAACTTTGGATCGACCTCATTTCATATGTGGTCATGGAGCCTGATCCCCGCACCTACCGCCTGTTGCAGGACCGGCAGGACAGGCGCGAGGTGCTGTTTGAAAGCGGCAAGCGGACAGATGTCGGGGACTTCATCCGCCGCCATATGGCGCACCGGCTCATCAAGCGGGAACGGCAGGCCGCAAGTGTCAGCTTGAGTCCTCCTTTACACGGCTATTCGGCCTCGTCCCTCATCCTCGCCTGGACGTCGGGCTTTGCACTGGGCGCCCTGCTTCTGTTCGGCCTTGCCATCTATCTGAGAAAGTTCGGCTTTTAGCCATCTCGCATCTGCGGTTACATTCTGAAACAGCAATTGATTTCAATTGGTGGCAGTGCCCTGTTACGCAATCCAGACAGGCATTCAGCCTGCCCGAAACTTTATTTCGGGATTCGTATAAACGGCGAAGCAGGGTGGTTGAGTGACAGGACTGGTTGGGATTTTCAGGCGGGAAGAGACGGAGGGCCAAAAAGCCTTGAGCCGTACGCCGCGATCCAATCGTAACCTGCCGCAGCTTCTGGGCTCTTTCGGTACACTGGCCGAGGGGCTGGACTATGCCGCCCAGGGCGTTACCGGCTTCAATTTCTACTCGCCGCGCGGCGTGCTGCAGCATGTGTTGCCCTATGCGCAGCTTCGCCGGATGGCGATGTCCACCGCCCGCAAGCTTCTGTCGCTCGGGTTGCAGCGCGGAGACCGGGTCGCGGTCGTTGCCGAAACCGGCCCGGATTTCATGGCAGTATTTTATGGCTGCCAGTATGCCGGTCTCATTCCGTGCCCGATGCCGTATACGATGTATATCGGCGGCAAGGACTCCTATATCGACCGCGTGGCAGGCATGCTGTCTGCCGCCAAGGCCTGCACCGTCATCACCACGGATGACCTGCTCGGCCATATCACCGCCGGCGCCGACAGGGCTGGTGTCGCCCGCGTGCTGACGCATGATGCGTTGCGTGAACTTCCCGAAGCCGCGACGAAGCTTCAGCCCTTCGGCCCAGATGAAAATGCCTATATCCAGTATTCCTCGGGCTCAACATCAAACCCCAAGGGCGTGCTGATCACCCAGAAGGCGATCATCTCAAATGCGCAGGGCATTCTGCGCGAGGGTCTGAAGCTCACGCCGGAAGACCGTGCCTTCTCGTGGCTGCCGCTCTATCATGACATGGGCCTCGTCGGCTTCTGCCTCTCGCCCATGCTGGGGCAGGTGACGGTCGATTTCCTCGCCACCACATCCTTCGCCCGGCGCCCCGCGCTGTGGCTGAAGCTGATGTCGGACAATCACACGACGATCACCTATTCGCCGAGCTTCGGCTATGACCTTGCCGCCCGCCGCATCAATGGCGATGCCGTGACGATCGATCTCTCGCGCCTGCGGGTCGCGGGTATCGGCGGCGACATGGTGCGAGCCGATGTGCTCGAGCAATTCGCAGCGATGCTTTCGGTCGCAGGCTTCCAGCCGCGCGCCTTCCTGCCAAGCTATGGCATGGCCGAAACCACGCTGGCGATTTCCTTTGCCGATCCGGGCCAGCCGGTCCGTATCGACAGTATCGACCGCCATGCGCTGAAAACCATGGGCCGTGCCATTCCTTCGGTAGGCGACAGGTCGCGCAGCTTCGTCGTTTGCGGCAAGCCGATGTCGACCAGCACGGTCGAAATCCGCAACGCGCGCGGGGACGCCGTGGGCGACCGTTCCGTGGGCCGCATCTTTGTTTCGACGCCGAGCCTGATGGCCGGATATTTCGACAATGCCGAGGCCACCAGCACAGCGGTGGGCGGTGACGGTTTCCTCGATACCGGCGACATGGGCTATTGGCTCGATGGCGAGATCGTCATCACCGGCCGCGCCAAGGACCTGATCCTTCATAATGGCCGCAATATCTGGCCGCAGGACCTCGAATGGTCTGCCGAACAGGTCGAGCCGCTGCGCACTGGCGATGTGGCGGCCTTCGCGGTTGAAGGCGACGACGGCGATGACGATGTTGTCGTGCTGGTGCAGTGCCGCCTCAACGATGATGCCGCGATCGAAGTGCTCCGCCGCGAGGTTGCCGCCACCGTGCATCGCAGCGCCGGTGTCGAATGCAACGTCGTCATGGTGCCGCCGAAGAGCTTGCCTTTCACGTCTTCGGGCAAGCTATCGCGCGCTGGCGCCAAGCAGAAGTATCTGACCGGCGAGATCGCCGAACTCATGCAGCCTGTATTCCTGCAGGCCGCACAGTAACGTTTCTTCTCGCGTTGCAGCAGCCCATGAGGATGATGAACCGGACGATTGCCATCACCGGGGCCACGGGCTTTGCGGGACGCCATGCCGTCGCAGCACTGCTTGCTGCCGGGCATCGCGTGAAGGCGCTGGTGCGCAATCCTGCGACAGCAAGCTTGCCCTCCGAGGTGGAGCCGGTTCATGGCGATATCTTTGCAAGCGATGCTCTTGAACGTCTGCTCGATGGTGCCGATGCCGTGGTGCATCTGGCCGGCGTTCTTGCCGCCAATCATCCGCATGACTATTTCCGTGTGAACGCTCACGGCACCGTGGCGCTGGCAGAAGCAGCGTCACGTGCCGGCACGAAGCGCTTTGTCCACATCTCGTCCCTTGCGGCGCGCGAGCTCGCACTTTCACCCTATGCCGCCAGCAAGCGTGCGGGCGAGGATGCGATCTCGGCACTTGCCGGCAAGCTCAACGCGGCGATCATCCGCCCGCCCGCAGTCTATGGACCGGGAGACCGTGGCACACTTCCGCTGATCAAGGAACTCACACGGCCCGTCGCTGCGATTCCATCGCCTTCCGATTCACGCTTCTCACTCATTCATGGCGCCGACCTGGCGCGTATCATTTCGCGCGCTGTAGAGGGAGATGAAACCGGCATTCACGAAGTGAGCGATGGCAAGGCCGGCGGTTATTCATGGGCCGAGCTTATTCGCATTGCAGAAGCAGCAGGCGGCCGCCGCATCAGGCCGGTGTTTCTCCCCGCTGCCGTTCCCTTCGCGGTGGCGCTTGCTGCTGAAGCCCTGGCGCGCGTGACCGGAAAGCCCGGCATGGTCAATCGCGGCAAGGTGCGGGAGCTTTATCATCGCGACTGGGTCTCGCGCGAAGGCTCGCTCAGCCTGCCTGATCCAATAACATTTGCCCAGGGCTTTGCCGAAACCGTTTCGTGGTACCGGGACGCCGGATGGTTGCCTCAGGCATCCCATGCCGATAGAAAGGGCGCGCAAAAAACAAGTGAAGTGAAGCACCGATGACTGACACCGAATCCCAGATCTGCCAGTTGCTCGAGCCATTCAACAGCAACGGTACGGTGCTCGGTGCAACGACCGACATTTCATCCGATCTCAACATCGATTCCGTCACGGTCATGGATTTCGTGATGGAGGTCGAGGATCATTTCGACATCGAGATTGCGCTGAATGTCCTGTCCGAAACCCGCACCATCGCCGACCTTGCCAAGGTGGTCGACGCCCGCACGAAGAAGGAATAGGTTCCCGATGGATCTTCTCGAAAAGCATAGAGGAATTGCCGAGCGCCACTCCCGCATGCTGTCGCTCGGCGTCAATGCCGTCGGTGTGACGAATGACGAAATGCTGTCGCCGACGCGCGCCATCATCGACGGGCGCGAGACGATTCTTGCGGGCACCAACAATTACATGGGCATCACGTTTGATCCCGACTGCATTGCTGCGGGAAAGCAGGCGCTTGACGATTTCGGCACCGGCACGACGGGCTCGCGCATCGCGAACGGTTCGTTTGCGCTTCACACGCAGCTTGAACGTGAGTTTGCCCAGTTCCTGAACCGCAAGCACTGTATCGTCTTCACCACCGGCTATCAGGCGAACCTTGGCATGATGTCGGGCCTCGCGGGGCCCCGCGACACGATCTATCTCGATGCCGATTCGCATTCATCGATCTATGACGGCTGCACGCTGTCCGGCGCCAAGCTGGTGCGGTTCAGGCACAATGATGCCGCCGACCTCGACAAGCGGCTGACCCGCGGCGAGGGCGATGAAGGCGGAAAGCTTGTGGTGCTCGAAGGCATCTATTCGATGTTGGGCGACCGTGCGCCCTTGGCCGACTTCATCGACGTGAAGAAGAGGCACGGCTTTCAGTTGCTCGTCGATGAAGCGCATTCCTTTGGCGTTCTCGGCGATCACGGGCGTGGTCTGGCTGATGAGGTGGGGCTTGAGACGCAAGTTGATTTCGTCGTCGGCACATTCTCGAAAAGCGTTGGCGCCATTGGCGGCTTCGGCGCGGGCAACCACCCGCTGTTTGAATATCTCCGCTATGCCATGCGGCCCTATATGTTCACGGCCTCGTCGTCTCCCGCCTCGATTGCCACGTCTCTTGCAGCAATCCGCAAGCTTGCCGCAGAACCGCAGCGCCGCCAGAAGCTGCGCGACAATTCCGCAAGGCTGTTCGATGGCTTCAAGGCGCTTGGCCTCGACATGGGCTGCGGCCAGGTGAGCCCGGTCGTCGCCGTGAAGTGCCCGGACGAGCCATCCACCATCGCCATGTGGAATGCGCTGCTGAAATCCGGCGTCTATGTGAACATCGCGCTGCCGCCCGGAACGCCCAACAAGCTATGCCTGCTGCGCTGCTCGGTTTCAGCGGCACATACCAGTGCCGATATCGACCGTATCATCGAACTCTTCGGCAGTGTGGTGGCGCAGGGACACGGCAAGCAGGCTGTGAACGCCTGACGGCCACTATCCACGGACGAAGGTGAAGACAGGGCCGGTTTCGAGCCTCAGCGGTTCGTTCTTCGGGGGATCGAAGAATTCCCCGTCGACCACGAACATCACCTTCGAGGTGACGGAGAGTTCCTCCGAGCAGAAGCTGATGGAGCCTGGCGGGGCGGCGCGGCTTTCGCCGCCATACATGACGGGCAGCAGCCAGCGCACCACGGACGGAACAGGATAAGGAAACAGCGAGGTGCGGATGGGGCCGGTCTTGCCGCCCCAGAAAGGCTTCGTGTTCAGCACCAGTTTTTCGAGCGTTGTGGACATCTGCATTAACAGCGGACCCTCGGCGCGGCGTTTGCCATCGGCATCGACGCTGATGTCATAGGGCCGGTCGAGACGGGTGGTGTCTTCCGGGTTTGGCGCGGTGAACACGGCTTTTCCGGCGGCGCTTGCGATGGTGGCGAAGGTTGCCCATTGGCCCTTCACGCCGCGCGCATTGAAGGCCTGCTGGCAGAACAGCGTTCCCAGCGAGACGGCACCTGTGCCCACGAACATGCCGTGCCGCACCTTGCCATCGCCTGGGTTGGCGCAGCGGATCGTGGGCCTTCTCTGCAAATCGTGGCGTGCGTTGCTGCGCATGAACTGTGCCTGCGCCTCGATGCTGCGGTGGCGGAGGCCAAGGTCCGCCGCGGTAAGGTTCGTGGTGCCATGCGGCAGAAGGCTGATACGCGGCTGCTTGCGGAACAGGCCACGCTCGGCGATCTGGGTGAGGATTTCCTGAATCGTGCCGTCACCTGAACTGATAAACAGGTCCGAGACTTCATCGCGCGCCATGTCCTCGACGAAGGATGACAATTGCTCGAAATGGTCGATGACACGGACCGTCATCGAACTGTCGCCCTTCAGCTTTTCCACCAGGGCCTGGCCCTTGCCATTGCCCTTGCCGGAAAGCGGATTAACGATAAGGCCTGTCCTGGTCATGCCGCTGAAGCTTCGCTGATCCGGCTGGTTGGAGAATTGGTGTCTATATGGGGCGTCATCCGCCCGACGGATAGCATCCTGCGATTAAGTTTCCGTCATTGGATCGTCAGACAGTTTCTGCCCGCAATGTCATCACAATTGCGAGCGAACCGAACGCGATCAGCGGCAGCCATGCCGCGAGCCAGGGTTTGACGAAACCCAACTCGCCCATCGAGAGCAAGATGCCGTCGATGATGAAGAACAGGAAGCCCAGCCCCACGCCGATCGCAAAGAGCACGCCCAGTCCGCCGCCACGCCGGAAGCGCGACGCCAGCGGAATGCAAAGGCTGATCATCAGCAGGCTGGAAAAGAAAAGTGAAATGCGCTTGTGGTGCCAGGTCTCGTATACCCACACGGGCCTGATGCCGAAGCCCTGATTGTCGATGAAGTAGGAGAGATCGGCGAGCGACATTTCCTCGGGCGCGCCGGATCTGGCCCCGGCCTGGGCCGGCTTCATGCTGCCGGAATAGACAAGGTTCTCGAGCCTGCTGGGCGTGAGATTATCGCGATAATAGATCAGCACGTTGTTCAGCGTCCAACGCTCGCCCGCGAGCGTCGCGGTGTTGGCGTAAATCTGCTCGCGCAGCAGGCCCTTGTCGTCGCGGCGGAAGATGATCACGCCGGTGAGTTCGGTCGACTCGGAATTGGCACTTCCCGCGCGCAGAATGTCGGAGCCGGCGCGCATCCAGATCGGGTCCTTCTCACCCACCTTCAATTTCTCGCTGCCATAGTCGCCAATGCCCCAGTCGCGCAATTGCGGGGTGGAGGCGGGAATGGCGGTGTCGCTCAGCACGAACTGCAATCCGCCTGCCAGGAATGCCAGCGGCAACAGCAAGACGGTGAGGCGCGCGGGCGACAGGCCCGCAGCCCACAGTGCCACAAGCTCGTTCCTGTAGCTGAGTTCGGTCAGTGACAGCAGCATGGCAAGCAGGATGCTGATCGCATTGAAGTTCGCAAGGATCGAGGGTGCCCGGAGTGCCATGTAGTGCAGGACGATCATGCTGCTGCCGGGCCTCAGCGCCTGAATGTCCTTGGAGTTGGCGAGGATTTCCAGCGACAGCACGAAGAATGAGATGCCGAGCAGGATCGCCAGATAGCGTGTGGCGATCATGCGGATAAGCATCCAGGTGACGACCTTCATGACTGAGGCTCCAGGCCAAAGCGCCGCATGATAGCGTGGCGGATGCCGGTGATGAATTCGCCCACACGGTCCATGGCATTGCCGATCGGATCGGACCCCATGGTGAAGCAGGTGGCGATATAGCGCCAGGCCGCAAAGGCGGCGAGCAGGAAGCACGGCAGCCACAACACCAGCAATGGCGAAACGCCCTTGTTGGCCGCGCCCGCACCCTGCTGGATGATTTCATTGTAGAGCACGATCAGCACCAGCGCGAAGCCGGTGCGGGTGCCGCGCTGGCTGCGCCTGGACCCTACCGCGAAGGGAATGGCAAGAAACGGCAGGATCAGGATGCTGACAGCGGTGACGAGCCTTTCGCTCAATTCGGAGGCCACTTCGTCTCGCGAGGCCTTGGGTGGGGGATCGTTCAGCCTCTGGTACAGTTCGGGAAGGGTGAGTTCGCGCTCGTCTTCGCCGCGCGGGCGGAACAGGTCTTTCGACAGCTTGCCGAGCGGCGTGTCCGCAAG
>JBKJQU010000348.1:0-4389 GCA_046594995.1 Aestuariivirga sp. | reverse complement strand
CCCTCATCCCAAGTCCATTTCACGTCCATCTCATCTTCCTTTTGCGGGGTACAAATAGCCGTCCAAAACCGCTGTTTTCCAGCGAAAACCGCTGCGTGCTTGTAACCAGTTTTTGGGTTGTTTTGCGGGTTAGAACAAAGACTTAGGTATTAATCCGAGCTTTCTTGTGGAGAACTCTGGCGCGAGGCTGCGGCTGCCCGGCCAAGGCGCTCCAATGCCTCCTTCAGGGAAGCATCTTCGATCTCTTCAAGCTTTTGATTTGTAAACGGTTTGGGGTTGAACGGCGCGGGGCGGGGCGGCTTTTTGCCCAGGTCCTGTGCCTGCATCACCTTGATCTGGCCGATGGCCCCATAGCCAAAGAAGCTGTTGACGCGGCCAATGATGCGGGATGCTTCATATTGTAGTTCCAGCGCCCGGCCAGGTGCCGCCCGTATCACCAGCGTGCCGCCGGATTTCTGGGCTTCCTCGCCTGATCCCCGCGGCCACTTGATGCGCTCGGGTGCGGAGACCTGGGCCAGGTCATGGCCGGCGATATCGCCCCAGTTGGTGATGATCTCGGCCTGCGCGAAGCCGTGCCGCGCGAAGGCGGCGCGGGTGATCTCGCGGAAATGTTTGTTCAGGCTTTCCATTGGCGCTCTATATCTGGCCCTATAGCAGGAGTCGTCTAGTTGCGCAGCAGAATGGCCAAACAAGGGCCGGGTGATAATCTCGCCTCACAACTTCTTGATTGGTATGATGTTCACGCCCGCGTGCTGCCGTGGCGGTCGCGGCCCGGCCAATTCGCCGATCCTTACCGCGTCTGGCTGTCCGAAATCATGCTGCAGCAGACCACCGTTCAGGCAGTGAAGGCCTATTTCGAGAAGTTCGTGAACCTCTGGCCCACGGTGGAGGCACTGGCCGCCGCACCGCTGGACGATGTTTTGAAAGCCTGGGCGGGGCTCGGATACTACGCCCGCGCGCGAAACCTCCACGCTTGTGCGAAAGTAGTCGCCGCCCGCTTCAGCGGCAGCTTCCCTGAAACCGAGGCCGAACTCCGCTCGCTCCCCGGCATCGGCCACTATACGGCGGGCGCCATCGCGGCCATCGCCTTCGGCAGACCCCACGCGGCAATCGATGGCAATGTCGAGCGCGTCATCAGCCGCATCCATGCCATTGAAACGCCGTTGCCGGATTCAAAGCCCGAAATCCGTAGCCTCACGGAAGTGCTGGTGCCTGAGGAACGTGCCGGAGACTTTGCGCAGGCGATGATGGATCTGGGCGCCACCATCTGCACGCCGAAATCGCCGAACTGCCTCATCTGTCCGTGGGCGGAGCATTGCGAGGGGCGCAAGTCCGGCCTCGCACCCAGCCTGCCGCGCAAGAAGAAGAAAGCCCCGGTGCCGGTCAGGAAGGGCGTCGCCTTCTGGATCGAACGCGAGGATGGCGCCGTGCTGCTCAGAAGGCGGCCCGAGAAGGGCTTGCTCGGCGGCATGATGGAAGTACCATCGACCGAGTGGGGCCCGCAGCATCCCGAAAGCCTCGAAGCCCATGCTCCACTGGCTGCAAAGTGGAAGCGCGTGCCCGGCCTCGTCGAGCATACCTTCACGCATTTTCATTTGGAACTTGAAGTGCTGAAAGCCGTCAGCATCGAAGATGGTGCCTTGCGCGGTGATGGCGATTACCGCTGGGTCTCGCGCACCGATCTCCACGGCGAGGCGCTCCCCACCGTCATCCGCAAGATCGTGGCGCATGTATTATCCTCTCCCGCGAGGCGGGAGAGGACGGCCGCGAAGCGGCCCGGTGAGGGGAAGGGCCACAAGCTCCGCCGTCACAGACTTCCCCTCACCTGACCCTTGCTGCGCAAGGGTCTTCCTCTCCCGCTGAAGCGGGAGAGGCTGTTGGTGTATGGTGAATCACCTCCTGCCGCCCACTTCGTCGATATGGGCCAGCATGCCGGCGGGGTCTTCGTAGACGCGGTAGGCGCCGGCGCGTTCAAGCTCCTCCGTGCCATAGCCGCCCGAGAGATAGCCGATGCCCAGAGCCCGGGCGCGTTGCGCGGCCAGCATGTCCCAGATCGAATCGCCCACCACGCAGGCAGACGTGATATCGACGCCAAGCTTCTCGGCCGCCGCCAGGAAAAGGTCCGGATCGGGCTTGGCATAGCGCACCATGTCGCGCGTGATGACGACATGGGCAGCAGGATCGACGCCGAGAATCCTCAGCACCGGCCCTGCCGTCTCGATGCGGCCTGACGTTGCAATCGCCCAGGGGATCTTGTTGTCGGTCAGATAGGCCAGAAGCTCCTGCGCGCCGGGCAGGGGCCTGGTCTTCATCGAGCGCGCGCCGTAATATTTCGCATGAAGCTTTCTAAGCTTCTCCAGCGTCTCGGCGCTGAATTCCTTGCCGGTTTCGCGCGCCAGCGCCTTGGTGAAGAGCCCGCCGGACATGCCGATCCGCCGATGCAGCCGCCACACCGAAACCTCGATCCCCAGTTCCTGCAGCGAGTCATGCCAGGCAAGAACATGGTCGTAAACGCTGTCGACCAGCGTACCGTCGAGGTCGAAGAGAAATGAAGTCTGCTGGCGGGCTTTCATCTGGGCGGTCTCCTGCGTTCCAGCCTCTGGATTAACCCTCAGGCCGGAACGCCGCAACCGTCATTGCCGCAATGCGCTTAAGCTGCAGCGCCCATTTCGGTTCGCACCTGCTGGCGCAGCACGTCGATGGGCACGAGGTTCACACCCTTCCGCACATGCCAGAAGGTCCAGCCGTTGCAGGCCTCCGCCCCCTGCACATGCGCGCCAATCTTGTGGATCGAGCCGCTCGCATCCTTGGCTGCAATCGAACCATCGGCACGAACGCGCGCCGCAATGCGCTGGGTCGGGTCGAACAGCGTGTCGCCTGCCTTCACAAGCCCGCGTTCCAGAAGCTGGCCGAAAGCCACGCGGGGCTCGGCGCGCTTGGCCGTCGTCACCTTCAGTGATTCCGGTGGCAACTGATCGGTGGCGTCGATGCGGGCAAGGGCTGCCTCCGCATATTCTTCTTCGCGCTCGATGCCGATGAAGATCCGCCCCAGTTGCTTGGCCGTCGCACCCGTAGTGCCGGTGCCGAAGAACGGGTCGAGCACCACGTCTCCGGAATTGGTGGTGGACAGCATGACACGATGCAAGAGAGCCTCCGGCTTTTGAGTGGGATGAAGTTTGTCGCCAGAACCGTTTTTCAAACGCTCTGCCCCGGTGCACAAGGGCAGCGTCCAGTCCGAGCGCATTTGCAGATCGTCGTTGAACACCTTCATCGCTTCGTAATGGAAGGTGTATTTGGTCTTTGCATCGCGCGCCGCCCAGATCAGCGTCTCATGCGCATTGGTGAAGCGCCGGCCGCGGAAATTCGGCATCGGATTGGTTTTCCGCCACACGACATCGTTTAAAATCCAGAAGCCCAGATCCTGCAGGATCGAGCCGACGCGGAAGATGTTGTGATACGAACCGATCACCCACAATGCGCCCGTGGGCTTCAGGATGCGGCGGCATTCCGAAAGCCAGCCCTTGGTGAAGCGGTCATAGGCCTCGAAGCTTTCGAACTGGTCCCAGTGATCGTCCACCGCATCGACCTTGCTCTGGTCCGGTCTTGTGAGACTGCCCGCGAGTTGCAGATTGTAAGGCGGATCGGCGAACACGAGGTCTACCGAGGCGCTTGGGATTTTTTTCAGTTCGGTGAGACAATCACCAACCAGAATACGATTGTGCAACGGCCTTATGTCTGGCCGTGTCTGATAACCCATCCCGTGACCCCTGTACGCATACGCAACTGACTCTGATGAACCATCATGAATCGTGTGGAGTCAGGGGTGAATCGAATTCCCGGGAGATGGTTAACGCATGAAAAATGCCGCAACGGGCGCAAAGCTTTTTCGATGCAGCGGACAGGGCCCATGCGCCGTCAGCGCCTGTTGATGGACCTGGGTGCCATAACCTTTGTGCCGCGCGAATCCGTATTGGGGGTAAGTTGCATCGTGCGCCATCATGATGCGATCGCGCGTGACCTTTGCAATGATCGATGCGGCTGAAATCGATAGCGACTTCGCATCGCCGCCGATGACAGTTTGCACGTTGCATGAGAGTTTCGGCGCGCGGTTGCCGTCGATCAGCGCCAGCGAAACATCGCCGAGCTGTGCAAGGGCTTGCCCCATCGCCCACATCGTTGCGCCAAGAACGTTGTCGCGGTCGATGCGATCGACATCCGCGATGCCGATGCCAATGCGCGCCGTCCGCACGATGGGCATGAACAGCGCTTCCCGCTGTGCATGAGACAGCTTCTTCGAGTCGTTGAGGCCGGGAGGAATGGCGTTGCGATCGAGGATCACGGCAGCGGCAACCACAGGTCCCGCCCAGGGCCCACGCCCCGCCTCGTCTA
>JBKJQU010000323.1:0-3406 GCA_046594995.1 Aestuariivirga sp. | reverse complement strand
CGAAAAGATATGGGCATTTTCAGAATTGTTCTCATAAGCCTACTTATCGGGTTCGCTGCATCTCTTGGAGTGGTCCAAACCGCCGTCGCTGGCGAAATGGCGTTGCGGAACGACATTGTCCGGAATTTGCAGAACATCCTGCTGTCTCGGCAGTTCAGCGAATTCGATCGCGTCATAGGTCGATATCTCCAGAACAAGGAGCGGACGCCAAGTGGCATGTGGAAGTTAAATCTAGTTGATGTAGCGATAGATTCGGCATTTTCAGCAGACGAAAGCAGTGACCAGTTCTGGTCGGAAATGGAGCAGCTTGCATCGGCTTGGACGGCCCAGCAACCTCAGTCTGCCAATTCTCATATAGCGTATGCAACAATGCTGATGCGTCGCGGTTGGAGCTACCGGGGCATCGGCTATGGCAATACAGTTGCCCCAACTGATTTGAAGCGGTTTCACGTGTATATCGAAAAGGCGCGGGTGTACCTCGAACGCAACCGTGACGTGGTGATCAGTGATCCCCGCTTCTACGCAAGTATGATTGAGATTGCCGGTCTGCAGGACTGGGAGGACAAGAAGTATAGCGATCTCGCAATGGAAGGGATCGCTGCATTCCCCGACTATTATTTCATTTACCAAGTGACAGCATTCTACTTGCTGCCGAAATGGCATGGCAACGCCGACGCGGTGGAGGCTTTTGCCCAATATGCAACCACCAAGGCACCCGCTGATGAAGCAGCATCGGTTTATTTGCGAATCTATTGGTACGTATTCAGCAATCAGTTTGAAGATAGGCTGTTTTTAGACTCCAAGGCTGACTGGCCGCTCATGAGAAAAGGTATGCTCGAGATATCTGCCCGATACCCTGAGCCCTACAACCTCAATATGTTTGCTCGCTTCGGGTGTCTGGCCAGGGATCGGCAATTTACTGCTGATATGTTTACTCGCCTGAACGGCACCACAGACGTCAGCAACTGGAACAATGGAGCCTTGCGCGAACAATGTAGAGAGTGGGCGAACGCCAGCTGAACGGGCGCAAAGTCATCACCCTCCGCATGTAAGCAGCGGACTATGCCCAAGGGCTTCGCCCTGATGAAGCAGGGAAGCTGCGGCAAGGTGGTGCTGGACTGGGCCTGAGATCACGCAACACAGGTCGCGGCAGGATCGGGCCGCCGCCTTGCCATTGGTGGAAAGGAGGGTTACGGAGAGGGTAGTTTAACCCCTTCACTTCTGAGTCCTCCATGCTCAACGCATACGGCACGGCCAATGGCTGCTTGACAGAATCCGGCGCGAGCCCGACGCCGGGCGTGGAACCGGGCACTATCTGGCTTGATATGATCGAACCTACCGCCGAGGAAGAGGCCGGCGTCGAGGCAGCGCTTGGCATCGATATTCCGACGCGCGAGGAATTGGCCGAAATCGAGGCTTCGAGCCGTCTTTATCAGGAAGACGGCGCGGCTTTCATGACTGCCAACCTCATCCGCCGCGGCGAGAACGACCAGCCGGAATCCTCGCCTGTTACCTTCATCATCAAGGACAATATCCTGATAACAATCAGGTATCACCATCCGCAGGCCTTCCCGGCCTATGTGAAGCGCGCGATGAAGCCGCAGACCACGGCCATGACCGGCTGGGGCGTCCTGATCAGCCTGCTCGAAGCGGTGGTCGACCGCGCCGCCGATCATCTGGAACGAGTGGGGCAGATCGTCGATGAAACATCGAAGAAGACGTTCGGCAAAGGCCGCGCCATGGGCCTTTCAAAATCGAAACGCCAGCCGCGCCGCCGTGGGGTGAACCTTCAGGAGTTGATCGAGAACATCGGCGAGGAGGGCGACTTCACCTCCAAGATGCGCGAAAGCCTGGTCTCCATCGGCCGTGTCGTCGCCTTCATGCAAGCCATCATCGATCAGATGCACGAGTCCAAGTCGATGAAGGAGAACCGCGCCCGCATCAAGATTCTACAACGCGACATCATCTCGCTCACCGATCACGCGACGTTCCTCAATGGCAAGATCAGCTTCCTGCTGGATGCCGTGCTGGGGCTGATTTCGATTGAGCAGAACGGCATCATCAAGATCTTCTCGGTGGCCGCTGTGGTCTTCCTGCCGCCTACGCTCGTCGCCTCGATCTATGGCATGAACTATAAATACATGCCGGAGCTCGAATGGACCTATGGCTATCCCTTCGCGCTGGGCTTGATGGTGCTTTCGGCGATCCTTCCCTTCCTCTATTTCAAGCAGAAGGGTTGGCTTTAGTGCAGATAGCAAACTCCGTCATGGTCCGCGAAAGCGGACCATCCATCTCACAGTATAGACAGAATGGTTCCTCCGCTTTCGCGGAGGACGACAAAGTTTTTGGATCGGTTCAAGCAAGCCAGAGTCTCGTTTAGTGTCTACCGTCCTCTGGGTCGCACTCGGCGGGGCAATCGGATCGGCGGCGCGACATGGTGTCAATGTCTGGTCGGGCAGGATGCTGGGCTCAGGCTTTCCGTGGCACACGCTGGCTGTCAACGTCATTGGCTGCTTCGCCATGGGCGTCATCGTCGAACTGATGGCACTAAAGCTGAATCCGGGCAATGAGGCCCGCGCCTTCCTGACGACTGGCATTCTTGGCGGCTTCACCACGTTTTCGGCCTTCTCGCTCGATTTCGCGCTGCTGGTGGAACGGAAGTCCTACGGGCTGGCGGGCGCCTATGCGGCGGGCTCGGTTCTGCTCTCGCTCGCGGCTGTATTCGCGGGCCTTTATCTGGTACGTGCTGCCGCACAATGAATGAAGTGAAACGCCACGTCGTCACCGCCGATGAAGCGGGGATGCGCCTTGACCGCTGGTTCAAGGTCCATTTCCCGCAGGTGACATTCGCCTATCTAAACAAGCTTACCCGCACTGGCCAGGTGCGCGTGGCGGGTGGCCGCGCCAAGACCAACACCCGGCTTGAGGCGGAGCAGGAAATCCGCGTTCCGCCGCTGGCCTTCGACAAGCGTCCGGCGGATACGCCCAAGGCCGACGTGAAGCCGCTGACCGCTCAGGAACGCAAGCTTTTCCAATCGATGGTGATGCACGAGGACCGTGACATCTTCATCCTCAACAAGCCATCAGGCTTTGCCGTCCAGGGCGGCACGAAGACACATCAGCACCTCGATGGCCTGCTCATGGGCCTCGGCGTCGAATTGGGCGAGCGCCCGCTGCTGGTTCATCGCCTTGATCGCGATACGAGCGGAGTCATCGTCATTGCCAAGCGCCGCGTGGTTGCCGCGGCCCTGGGCAAGATGTTCGCCACGCGTGCGGTGAAGAAAACCTATTGGGCCATCGTGCAGGGCGTGCCGAAGCCCGCGCAGGGCCGCATCGAAGTGGCGCTCATCAAGGCAAAGGGCCTCGATGGAGACCGGATGCGGGCCTCGGAAGCAGGCGAGGAGGA
>JBKJQU010000319.1:0-19296 GCA_046594995.1 Aestuariivirga sp. | reverse complement strand
CATGAAGCAGGCCATGGCCGGCGTGAAGAACAAGATCGACTACATCAACCCGCACGCGACCTCGACACCCATTGGCGACAAGAAGGAAATCGAGGCGATCCGCGCCGTCTTCGGCAGTGATATTCCACCGATCTCCGGCACCAAGTCATTGACCGGCCACTCGCTTGGTGCAGTGGGAGTTCAGGAGGCGATTTATTCGATCCTCATGATGAAGAACAACTTCATCTGCGAAAGCGCCAACATCGAGGAACTGGACCCGGAGTTCGGCGACATTCCGATTGTCCGCAAGCGGATCGACAATGCGAAGATCGATACGGTGATGTCGAACAGCTTCGGCTTCGGCGGCACCAATGCAACCCTCATTTTCCAGCGTTACAACGGCTGATACATGACAGACAAATTGATGGCGGGACGGCGCGGCCTCGTGATGGGTGTCGCCAACGATCATTCCATTGCCTGGGGTATCGCCCAGCAGCTTCACAAGCATGGCGCCGAACTGGCCTTTACTTACCAGGGTGAGGCTTTCGGCAAGCGCGTGAAGCCACTGGCGGAGTCGGTGGGGTCCTCGATCCTGCTTCCCTGCGATGTCGAGGATGTATCAACAGTCGAGACCGTCTTCGACGCGCTGAAGACGCAGTGGGGCAAGATCGATTTTGTCGTCCATGCCATTGCCTTCTCCGACAGGAACGAACTGAAGGGAAAATATGCAGACACCACGCGGGAAAACTTTGTGAAGACGATGGTGATTTCGTGCTTCTCCTTCACCGAGATCGCCAAGCGCGCCGCCACTCTGATGCCCGATGGCGGCTCGCTCGTCACGCTCACCTATGGCGGCTCCACGCGGGTCATGCCGAATTACAATGTGATGGGCGTGGCCAAGGCGGCACTCGAATCCTCGGTGCGCTATCTTGCGGCCGATTATGGCCCGCAGGGCATTCGCGTAAATGCAATTTCCGCAGGCCCCATGCGTACGCTTGCAGGCGCAGGCATCGGTGACGCGCGCGCCATGTTCAGCTTCCAGCAGAATCATGCGCCGCTGCGCCGGACCATCACACTCGATGAAGTCGGTGGTGCCGGGCTTTATCTTCTGTCGCCATTGTCCGGCGGTGTAACAGGTGAAATTCACTATGTCGATTCAGGCTACAACATCATCTCGATGCCGCGCCCTGAGGATTTGAAGAACGGCGCCTGAATTCGTATTCAGCGGTCGATATAGTTTGAAGCATCCAGCGATGTGATCGACGGCGCATGACCCGTCAGCAGGTTCTCAGGATTCCATGTCAGCCGCGTCTCGTAGAAGCGCGAGGCCAGCGCGTCATACATCAGCAGGCGGCCGGCAAGACTATCGCCGATGCCGAGGACTTCCTTGATCACTTCCATTGCCTGCATGGATCCGATGATGCCAGGAAGCGCGCCGAGAATGCCCGCTTCTTCACAGGCCGGAAAAAGACCGCGCGGCGGCAATTCGCCCATCAGGCAGCGATAGGTCGGCCACGGCGCGCCATCGGGCGATGTCTCGTGCGGCTTGAACGTCGAAATCTGTCCATCGAATTGCCCGACTGCCGCTGAAACCAGAACCTTGCGCGCGAAGAAGCAGGCATCGCTGACCAGATAGCGTGTCGGGAAGTTATCGCAGCCGTCGGCAACGATGTCATATTGGCTGATGATGCCGAGGGCGTTCTCCGCCGTGATGCGATGATTGTGCTCCATCACATGCACGTGCGGGTTCAGGCCTTGCAGAGTTTCACGCGCGCTGGCCGTCTTCGGGATCCCGACGCGTGCTGTCGTATGCACGATCTGCCGCTGCAGGTTCGAGACGCTCACCGTGTCATGATCGATGATGCCGATGGTGCCCACGCCCGCTGCCGCAAGATAATAAAGCAATGGCGCACCAAGCCCACCCGCACCGACGACGAGCACTTTTGACGCCTTGAGCCTGTTCTGGCCCGGACCACCGACCTCATGCAGAACGAGATGCCGCGCATAGCGATCGATCTCGTCAGACGACAATGCCATCAGCGCTTCCCCGACGATCCAAAGCCGCTAGCACCGCGCGCCGTGTCGTCGAGCGTTCCGACAGCGCGCCAGCTGATGCGCGTTACGGGCGCGATCACCATCTGCGCGATGCGGTCACCGCGCGAGATTATAAAATCATCCGTACCGTGATTGATGAGCGGCACCTTCACTTCACCGCGATAATCGCAATCGATGGTTCCCGGCGCATTCAGCACGGTAACGCCGTGTTTCACCGCAAGCCCCGAACGCGGACGCACCTGCGCTTCGTAGCCATGAGGCAGCGCAACCGAAATACCTGTCGGCATCAGGCAGCGCGCACCAGATTTCAAAACATGGTCCTCGGCAGCACGCAGATCCATACCTGCCGCCCCTGCTGTTTCATAGGCGGGTAGCGGCAATCCTTCGCCGTGCGGCAATTGCCGGATATCGATTTCCATCATTCTGCGGCCCGCTGCTGCGGAACGAGCATGGCCGCAAGCCGCTCCATGAGTTTCTGCGCGACATCGGCTTTCGCCATCTCAGGCCAGCTTTCGACACCCTCAGCAGAAACCAGATGCACCTTGTTGTGGTCGCCGCCGAAGACGCCAAGCTCGGTGCTCACATCGTTGGCAACGATCAGGTCGCAGCCCTTCTTTACGAGCTTCTCGGTAGCGTGTTTTACCACCTGTTCCGTTTCGGCAGCAAAGCCGACAACGATATACGGCCGGTTGTTCGGCGCGCGCGCGATGATCTTCAGGATGTCGGGATTATCTGTGAGCGTCAGCGATGGCGGACCGCCACCGGTCTTCTTCATCTTCTCGTCTGCAACTGTCTCAACGCGCCAATCGGCCACGGCCGCTGCAAAGATTGCGATATCGGCGGGAAGTTCTGCCTCACAAGCCTTCAGCATGTCGCGCGCGGTTTCAACCGGCAACATTTGTACGCCCTGCGGAATGGGCAGCGATACAGGCCCCGAGACGAGAATGGTTTCCGCCCCCAGTGCAGCGGCGGCTTCTGCAAGTGCATAGCCCTGCTTGCCAGATGAGTGATTGGAAATGTAGCGCACCGGATCGATGGGTTCGCGCGTTGGCCCTGCCGTGATCAGCACACGCCTGCCCGCAAGCGGCTGCGCTTTCGGCTGCAGCATGATAATGATCGTGGACAGGATTTCGGCAGGCTCTGCCATGCGGCCGGGTCCGAATTCGCCGCAGGCCATTTCGCCGTCATTGGGTCCCACAATGGCAATGCCGTCGCGCTTCAGCGTGGAGAGATTGCGCTGCGTTGCCGGGTGATTCCACATCCGCACATTCATCGCGGGCGCGATCAGCACCTTCTTGTCGGTTGCAAGCAGGGCCGTCGACGCGAGATCATCGGCAAGGCCGTGCGCCATCTTGGCCATGAGGTCGGCTGTTGCCGGTGCAACGACAAGCAATTCCGCCGCGCGTGAGAGCTCGATATGCCCCATTTCGATTTCATCGGTCAGGCTGAACAGTGCCGTGTGAACCTTCTCGCCTGAAAGGCTGGCAAGTGTCAGCGGCGTCACGAATTCTTCCGCTGCCCTGGTCATGATGGTGCGGACGCGTGCCCCCCTGGTCTTCAACAGGCGGATCAATTCATGGCATTTGTAGGCGGCAATGCCGCCGCCGATGACGAGAAGGATGGTTTTTCCAGTGAGCGATGTCATGGCTCCATTATGCCAGCATTCCGGCGGCGCTGCCAACGCCTCGTCAAATTACATTTTGGCGGCGATCACGACCAGTGCAATGGCTCCTGCAACGATCGCAAGCCGGGTCAGGCGGGTCTGGCGGCCCTGCGTTTTTGCCAGTTCCCGGGTGGTTTCGGCATCGAGCCGGATACCACCGCGATTTGCCATATCCGCCAGCATCGTGGTGGCCTTCCGGGCGTCTTCCAGTATCGTGGGAAGTGCAAAAATGGACCGGCCAAGCGAGCCTGAAGCCTCCTCGATCCTGCCTAGTGGTCCCAGCTTCCTCTCGATCCAGCCACGAACCACGGGCTCCGCCGTCAACCATATGTTGAGGTTGGGGTTCAGTGTGCGCGCGACGCCTTCCACCACCACCATGGTTTTCTGCAGCAGCAGAAGCTGCGGCTGCGTCTGCATGTTGAATTGGGCCGTCACCTCGAAAAGCTGGGTCAGAAGCTTCGCCATCGAAATTTCACTGGCGGCCCGGTCCATGATCGGTTCGCCGATGGCGCGGATGGCCTGAGCGAAGATGTGGGGATCCTGATCTCGCCGCACATAGCCCGCCTCGAAATGGACTTCTGCGACACGCAGGTAATTTCTGGTGATGAAGCCGTAGAGAATCTCGGCCAGGAACATGCTTTCCTTGGGCCCAAGCCGCCCCACGATGCCGAAATCCACCGCCACGAGGTTTCCGGCATGATCGACGAAGAGGTTGCCCTGGTGCATGTCAGCATGGAAGAAGCCGTCACGGATGGCGTGGCGGAGGAAGCTCTGGATCACCGTATCGCCCAGCACCTTCAGGTCAAAGCCGCGCGCGTGCAGGCCCTCGATGTCGGAAATCGGGGTGCCGTCGATCCATTCCGTCGTCAGAACGTCCTTTGCGGTGCGTGTCCAGTCGATCTTCGGTACGCGGAACCCGGGATCGCCCCTGGTATTCTCGGCTATCTCGGACAAGGCAGCAGCTTCCATCCGGAGGTCAAGTTCCTGTTTCATCGACTGCTCGAGCATTTGCACGGCAGCGACAGGCCGAAGGCGCCGTCCCTCCGCACTGGCTTTTTCCATCAGCCGGGCAGCGAAGTAGAAACTTCCGAGATCTGCCGCAAAGCGCTTGCCGACGCCGGGGCGCAGGACTTTCACCGCCAGCACGCGTCCATCCGTCGAGACGGCCTTGTGCACCTGTGCGATTGAGGCTGCTGCAACCGGCGGCCCGAATTCCGCGAACAGCATATCGACATCGGCACCCAGATTGGCGCGGATGATGCGCTTGGCCTCGTCCATGGAGAAGGGCGGTAACCGGTCTTGCAGTGATTTGAGGTCGAAGGCCCGATGCACGCCGACCAGATCGGGGCGCGTCGCAAGAAACTGTCCGAGCTTGATGTAACTGGGACCCAGCGCGGCAAGCGCGGTTGCAGCGGGATTCACCACGGTCTTCTCAGGAATCCGCGTTCCAAACTTCGCTACCGCCAGCCCGAAACGCGCGAGTACCGGCAGCTGTTCAACCTGCTCACGCATCATCAGCGCGTCGTAAGCTGCAAGAGTCCGGCCTGCCCGCAGCAGATTGAGACTGTGTCTCAGACCTGAAAACATCAGATGCGCCAGCCAGAATGGATGGCAACGACTCCGCCCGTCAGGTTGCGGTAACTCGCATTGTGAAAGCCCGCAGCCGTGATCATGTCGCGGAAATCATCCTGTTTCGGAAAGGTACGAATCGATTCGACGAGATAGCGGTAAGGCTGCCCGTCGCCCGTCACCACCTTGCCAATGGCAGGGATCACCGTGAAGGAATAGGCGTCATAGATCTTGTCAAGAAGCGGCAGGTCGACATGAGAGAATTCAAGGCACAGGAAGCGCCCGCCCGGCTTCAGCACGCGGTAGGCCTCGCCAAGCGCCTTGTCGATGTGGGTCACATTGCGGATGCCGAAAGCGATAGTGTAGCAATCAAAACTCTTGTCCGGAAAAGCCAGCGCCTCGGCGTTGCCAACCGAAAAGGCGCAACGGCCAAGAAGTCCATCGGCCTCGGCCCGCTTGCGGCCCTCGCCCACCATCTCGGGCGAGATGTCGGCCACCGTCACGTGCACATTGGGACCTCCGGCTCTTGCGATGCGGAAAGCAACGTCGCCCGTGCCGCCCGCCACATCGAGGTGGTGAAAGGCCGCCGTCCCCCGTGGCGGATTGACCATCGCCACGAGATCGTCCTTCCACAGCCGGTGAAGGCCTGACGACATCAGGTCGTTCATCTGGTCGTAACGCTCTGCAACCTTGGAAAAAACCTCGTTGACGAGGCCTTGTTTTTCTTCCTCGCCCACCCGGCGAAAGCCGAAGGCGACGTCATTTTCCATCGTATTATCACTCATGGCGCAACTCTAGCGGCAAAGGCCTAACGTTTCAGCATCGACTTCAGCTCGCCAAGTCGCATGGCTCCCGATACGTGGGCAATGGCAAAGTAGCTTGCAACCCCACCTGTGACGAGCAGTAACAGGCCCCAGGCCGCAGCCATGAAGCCCGCACCTTCGGCATAATTGGCCCGGAGAAGCCAGTATCCACCGAGCAGCAGCGCCCCCATCAGCAGCCCCGACAGCACAATGCGCGGCAAGCGCTGCCTCGATCTCTCGTCAAGCGCAAACAGGCCGCGCTTCGACAGCGTGTAACCCAGCAGTCCGCAGTTCACCCAGGCTGCGATTGTTGTCGCAAGCGCAATGCCCACATGCCCCATCCATTGCGACAGCACGATGCTGGCGACAATGTTGACGATCACCGAGATGATGGCGAAGCGCATGGGCGTCCTGGTGTCTTCCCTCGCATAGAAGCTTGGTTGAAATACTTTGGACATCGAAAACGCAGGTAAACCCGCAGCAAAGGCAAGCACTGTGGGCGCCACGGCCAGCGTGTCGGCCCGCGTGAAAGCGCCATGCTCAAAAACGGTATGAACGATGGGTGCTGGAATCGCCATCAGTGCAAAGGCCGACGGGATTGTCAGGAACATCGAGAGTTCAAGCGCGCGGTTCTGGCTGAGTAAGGCGCCCGCTTCATTTCCGGCGCGAAGCTTTCGCGACAGGTCTGGCAAAAGCACCACGCCAATGGCAACGCCGATGACGCCCAAAGGCAATTGATAAAGCCGGTCTGCATAATAGAGGAAGGCCACCGCGCCATCTATGGTGGTGGCGATCATGGTGGCGATCACCAAGTTGATCTGCATGACTCCGCCGGACACGATGCCCGGAACGGAAAGTGTGATGACGCGCTTCACGTCCGGTGTCAGCTTCGGCCATCTGGGCCACAGCGCCATGCCGGCGCGCCGGCAGGCGACCGTCAGCAGCAGGAACTGCGCGACACCCGCCGCGAAAATGCCCCAGGCGAAGATATAGCCGGTGGCCGGTGTATTGCCCGTTGCCAGCATCCAGGCCACGGCATTGGAAGCGATCATGACGATGTTGAGAAGGATCGGGGCCGCCGCCGCTGCCGTGAACCGGTTGAGGCTGTTCAGCACGCCCGACTGCAGGGCGGTGAGCGACATGAACATCAGATAGGGAAAACAGATGCGGGTGAGTTCCACCGCGAGATCGAACTTCGCAGCATCGCCCGTGAATCCAGGCGCGATCACATAGATGAGCAGCGGCATCGCAGCCATGGCGATGGCGGAGAACAGCAACAGCCATGCCAGCAGCACGGAGAAAACTTCAACTGCGAAGGCCCGCGCCTTTTCTTCGCCATCACTTTCGATGCGCTTGGCAAACAGCGGCACGAAGGCGTTGTTGAAAGCACCTTCCGCGAACAGCGCGCGGAAAAGGTTCGGAAAGCGCTGCGCCACAAAAAAAGCTTCGGCGACGAACCCCGTGCCGAGTGTGAAGGCGATCAGCTGGTCGCGCAGGAAGCCCAGAACCCGGCTGATCAGGGTAAATCCGCCAACCGTTGCGGCTGATTTGAATAGCGAACTTGTCACGTCAGGCCGGCGCCCCGACGGGCTTTGGCGGTGCCAGCACACTCGTCAATGCGTTCTCGACTTGCCTGTGCCGAGTTCTGTTCTCGATCTTGGCACCTGTCAGGTCGGTCACATAGAACACGTCGATGACCTTTTCGCCGAATGTCGTGATATGGGCGGATGCGATGTTGAGGTTAAGCTTGTAGAGCGCTTCTGTCAGCTCATAGAGCAAGCCGAGGCGGTCAAGGCCATTGATCTCGATCACGGTGTAGCGGTTCGACGACTGGTTGTCGACGTTGACGCGCGGTTCAACCGTAAAGGCCTTGATGCGCTGCTGCGGCCTGTAGGCACGCGCCACTGCCTCGCGTAGCCAGAGCTCTCCGCGCAAGGCCTTCCGCACTAGCTCGGCAATGCGCTCGGCGCGGCGGCGTTCATCATCCTCGGTAGTGAATTCGCGCTGTATCAGGATCGTATCGAGTGCCATCCCATCGGCCGTCGTGAAAATTTGCGCGCCAGCAATATTGGCGCCTGCCGCCGCGCAGGCGCCTGTAATGAGAGCCAGAAGACGCGGATGGTCCGGTGCATAGATCGTCAGTTCTGTGATCGCGGTAAAAGCATCGGTCTCGGTACTGGTGACAACGCTCTTCGGCGTCGCCCGCGCGATGAGCGCTGCATGCTTGACCTGCTTTTCGGTGCTGGTGCCCAGCCAATAGGCCTCATAGTGCCGTGTCGCATAGGATTTCCGGTCTGCATCGCTCAAACTTGGCATCTGGGCAAAGAATGCGGCCTGTGCTTCGGCAACCCTGTCCTTTCGCGATAGGGCCGTATGTCCTCCAGTCAGGACGGGTTCTGCTTCCGCATAAAGTGTCCTCAGCAATTGTCCTTTCCAGCCATTCCAGACACCGGGCCCTACAGCACGGATATCGGCCACGGTGAGAATGATGAGAAGCTTCAGCCGCTCGAGACTCTGCACCACTGCGCTGAAATCGAGAATGGTCTTGAAATCGTTCAGGTCGCGCATCTGCGCTGTTTCGCTCATCAACAGATGATGGCGGATCAGCCAGGCGACCGTCTCGGTCTCGGATGCCGACAGCCCCAAACGCGGGCAAAGTTCGAGCGCTATCCGTTCTCCTGCAATCGAGTGGTCTTCTTTCCTGCCCTTTGCGATATCGTGCAGGAATACCGCGGCATAGAGAACACGGCGGCTGGTGATCGTCGGAAAGATCGCAGAGACCAGCGGGTGATCGTCAGACAACTTGCCCCGCTCGATATTGGCGAGATGGCCGACCGCACGGATCAGATGTTCATCGACAGTGTAGTGATGATACATGTTGAACTGCATCATTGCCACGATGCGGCCAAATGCCGGAATGAAACGGCCCAGCACGCCCGCCTCGTTCATCATGCGCAGCACGATGTCTGGCTGTTCGGCCGTCGTCAGCAGTTCGATGAAGATGGCGTTGGCCTCGGGATCATCGAGCATCGGCCCGCGGATGAGGCCAAGCGATTTCCGCAGGAGCTTCAGCGTGTCGGGGTGGATCTCCGCGCCATGCCGTCCCGCAGCGGCAAAAAGCCTGATCAGGTTGACGGGATCCCTTTCGAATACGTCCGGAGATTTTACCGCCACGCGGCCACTTTCAAGCCTGAAGGCCGGCGCGTCTGCAAGCACGCCGGAGGTCTTGGCTATAAACCGTCCGAGCATGCGCCCCAGGCCCGGTGCATCCTTTACCTGCCGCGCTTCAAGGCTGGCGCACAAGATGCGGGTGAGATCGCCTACATCCTTCGCAACGAGGAAGTAGTGTTTCATGAAGCGCTCGACGTGGCGCAATCCGCCATGCGACTTGTAACCAAGACGCTCGGCAATGTCGGACTGGCGGTCAAAACTCAGGCGGTCATTGCCGCGGCCCGATACGAAATGCAGATGGCAGCGCACCGCCCAAAGGAAGCTCTCGCACTTCTTGAAGATTGCGAGTTCCTCTCGCGTGAAAGCGCCTTTCTCGGCAAGCTCGTTGGTGGAATTTGTGGCATGCAGGTATTTGGCAATCCAGAACAGTGTGTTGAGATCGCGCAACCCACCCTTGCCGTCCTTCACGTCCGGCTCGACCAGATAGCGGCTCTCTCCCACTTTCATATGGCGCATATCGCGCTCGCCAAGCTTGTCGGCAACGAAGGTCTTCGCACCCTTGGTCACGATTTCGCGGCGGAAATCCGTGACCAGGCGGTCGAACAACTCTTCATCGCCGCAGATGTGGCGGGCTTCGAGGATTGCGGTGAGAATCGTGTTGTCGGATTTTGCCAGCCTGATGCACTCATCAATGCTGCGGGTGGCATGACCGACCTTCTGGCGTGTATCCCACAGGCAGTAGAGGATGAATTCGACAATGCTCTGCACGCGGGCTGACTGGCGCACCGGCAGCAGGAACAGAAGATCGATGTCGGAGCCAGGCGCCAGGGTGCCCCGTCCATAACCGCCGACCGCCACGATCGAGATACGCTCCGCGTTATTGGCGCTCATCGGAAACAGCGTCCTGTTGGCCAGTTCGAAAAGCACACGGATCAGCTCGTCCTCAACCTGGCTCAGACGTTCTGCGCAGCGCGTCCCCTCGCCATCGGCGATCAGCCGCCTTTCGGCTTCTGCGTGGGCTTGGTCGAGGCATTGCCGCAACTGGGCGACGATCGCAGGCCGGAACTGCGGCGATGATTTGTCTGTCTCTCCAGCAATCTTGTAAAGCCGCTTCCTGAAGACCGGGATGTCGATGAGGGGAGCGGTGTCGGGTTTCGTCTTCATGTCTTTGCGGTCAGAAGAGCCTTTAGCTCATAAATCAGAGAAAGGGCGTCTCGCGGCGATAACTCATCGGGTGCGATTGCGGCAAGCAACTTATCGGCCGGATTCTCCTTCGCTGCGAATTTTGGCGGCGGCGCGGCTGCAAACAACGGCAGGTCTTCCATGAGGCCCGGCGCGCTGGATTTCGAATCACCCTTCTCAAGCCGTTCCAGAACCCTTTGTGCCCGTGCCACCACCTGCGGCGGCAGCCCGGCAAGGCGCGCCACGTGAATGCCGTAGGACCTGTCGGCAACACCCGGCCCAACCTCATGCAGGAAGATGATCTCATCTTTCCACTCTCGCACCTTCACGGCGGCATTGGCCAGATGCGGCAGCTTTGCGGCCAGTGCCGTCAGCTCGTGATAGTGCGTTGCAAACAGTGCCCTGCAGCGATTGACGTTATGCAGGTTTTCAACAGTCGCCCAGGCAATGGAGAGGCCGTCATAGGTCGATGTACCCCGGCCGATTTCATCGAGGATCACGAAGGACCGCTCCGTCGCCTGGTTGAGGATCGCCGCTGTCTCGACCATTTCCACCATGAATGTCGAGCGCCCTCGGGCTAGGTCGTCGGCTGCACCCACACGGCTGAACAGCCGGTCGACGGCGCCGAAGTGTGCCTCGTCCGCCGGAACGAAGGAGCCCATCTGCGCAAGGATGACGATCAGCGCATTCTGCCGCAGATAGGTGGATTTGCCCGCCATGTTAGGCCCGGTGAGCAGCCACAGTCGCTTGTGATCCCCTGACAGATCGCAATCATTGGCTATGAAGGAGCCCGCTGCTGCTGTCTGGAGGGCGGCCTCAACCACAGGATGCCGGCCAGCGCGGATAAGGAAAGCGCGGGATCCATCGACCTTGGGTCTTACATAGCGGCGCCGTGCTGCCAACTCGGCCAGAGCGCTCGCCGCATCGAGATGTGCAAGGGCAATTGCGATTTTAGAGAGGAGTTCACGCTTCGCCATGACCATTGTGGAGAGTCTGGAAAAGATGTCCTGCTCGATTGCCACCGCGCGGTCTGCCGCTGCCGAAATCCGCTGGGCGAGCGAGGCAAGTTCCGTTGTCACGAACCGCATTGCATTGGCAACGGTCTGCCGGTGGATGAAGGTTCCCGCGTGCTCAGGCGATTGCAGCAAGGGTGCAGAATGTGCGGGCACTTCGATGAAGTAGCCCAGCACATTGTTGTGCCGGACTTTCAGCGACTTGATGCGGGTCTGCTCGGCATGGCGCGTCTGGAGCCCCGCAACGACATGCCGTGTTTCGTCCCGCAGTGTTCGGTTCTCGTCCAGTTCGCTGGCATAACCGGCCCTGACGAAGCCGCCATCGCGGGCCGAGAGCGGAAGCTCGTCTGCCAGTGCGTTTCCAAGTTCGAGGCCTAGATAGATATCGCTTTCACAAAGGGTCTGCTGGATGCGTGCCAGACCTTCCGGCAAGCCGCCGATATTGCTGATCCCCGAAAGGCGCTGAGCAAGGGCCGCCGCTCCCTTCAGGCCATCGCGTATCGCGGCAAGATCGCGCGGGCCGCCACGGCCGAGGGCGATCCGTCCGAGTGCACGTTCGAGATCGGGTATCTGCGCCAGCATCCGCCGGACATCTTCGCGGAGACTAGGATCATCACAGAAGCAAGACACTTCATCCAGCCGCTCACCAATCTCAGCCGGATTGAGCAGCGGATTGGAAAGCCGTTCGGCGAGACAGCGCGAACCTGCCGCCGTCACGCTGAAGTCGATGACGGACAGCAGGCTGCCGCGCTTTTCTCCGTTGAGCGTGCGGGTAAGTTCGAGATTGGCGCGCGTGGCCGGATCGATCAGCAGCACCGATGTTGGTAGTTCGCGGCGTGGCTGGCGGAGATGAGGTAAGCGCCCCGCCTGCGTCATGACAATATAGTCGAGCAATCCGCCGAGGGCTGCGATTTCTGCCCGTGAGAAACTTCCGAATCCATCGAGAGCGGCAACGCTGAAATGTTCCTTGAGCCTCCGCTCCGCCGCGGTTGAGTCGAAGCGCACCGACGAAAGCGGTGTCACCGGAGCCATGGCCTTGTCGAGCAACGGGGTGAACTGAGGGTCTGCAAGCAATCTGTCGGCCATGATGATCTCACGAGGATCGAGCCTCGCTAGATCAGCGGCCAATCGGTCGTTGCCCGACGTCATCACGGCGAGTTCGCCAGAGCTGATATCGGCCCAAGCGATCGCCACGTCGCCCGTTCCCTTATGGCAGGCGATAGCGGCCAGAAAATTATGACTGCGGGCGTCGAGCAGATTATCTTCGGTCAAGGTTCCCGGTGTCACGAAGCGGACAACGTCGCGCCGGACAACCGACTTGGAACCGCGCTTTCGCGCCTCCGCCGGGTTCTCCATCTGCTCGCAGACCGCAACGCGATGCCCCAGCCTGATCAGCCGCTGCAGATAGGCATCGGACGAGTGGACCGGCACCCCGCACATCGGAATGTCTTCGCCCATGTACTTGCCGCGCTTGGTAAGTGTTATTCCAAGGTCTCGCGCCGCGATCTCGGAATCCTCGAAGAACAGTTCGTAGAAATCGCCCATCCGATAGAACAACAGGCATCCGGGATTGGCGGCCTTGATCTCGAGGAATTGCTCTATCACCGGCGTGGCGCGGGTTGCTCCCGGTTCTGCCGGCTGGTCTCCGATATGGCCCATATCGTTCATGTGCTTTCCATAGCAGGAATCGGCCAAAGGGGTACAAGCACCGTTTTCACAAGACTTGAGTGTAGCGGGTCCGGTCTCTAGGCTGTTGCCGAACCTTTGCATGTGGGATTGACCTTATGGACCAGAAGCCATCGCGCCGCCCGACCTTCACGGATGAAGAGGCGCTGCAATTCCATCAGCGCGGCAAGCCCGGCAAGCTGGAGATCACGCCCACGAAGCCCATGGCCACCCAGCGTGACCTGTCACTTGCCTATAGTCCGGGTGTTGCCGTGCCGGTGCGGCGAATCGCGGAAAATCCCGAGACGGCCTATGACTATACCGCCAAAGGCAATCTCGTGGCGGTCATCTCCAATGGCACCGCCATCCTGGGGCTTGGCGACCTGGGAGCCCTGGCCTCGAAGCCGGTCATGGAAGGCAAGGCCGTTCTGTTCAAGCGCTTTGCTGACGTCGATGCGATCGACCTCGAGGTCGACACCAAGGACGTCGACCAGTTCATCGGTGCAGTGCGCTATCTGGGGCCAACTTTCGGCGGCATTAATCTGGAGGACATCAAGGCGCCAGACTGCTTCATCATCGAGCAGAAGCTGCGCGAATTGATGGACATTCCCGTTTTTCACGATGACCAGCATGGCACGGCGATCATCGCCACGGCCGGCCTCATCAACGCGCTGTACTTGACCAAGCGCGATCTGAAGACGGCGAAGATCGTGTGCAATGGCGCAGGGGCTGCTGCGATTGCCTGCGTCGAACTCATCAAGTCGCTGGGCGTTCTTAATTCCAATGTGATTCTTGCGGACTCGAAGGGTGTCATCTTCAAGGGCCGCACAGATGGCATGAACCAGTGGAAATCCGCCCATGCGGTGGAAACCAAGGCGCGTTCGCTTGCCGATGCAATGGAAGGTGCCGACGTCTTCTTTGGGCTGTCGGTTGCGGGCGCGTTGACGCCCCAGATGGTCAAGAGCATGGCGCCGAACCCCATCATCTTCGCCATGGCCAATCCCGATCCGGAAATTCTCCCGGAGGACGTGTTGAAAGTCCGCACCGATGCGATCATGGCAACGGGCCGCTCGGACTATGCCAACCAGATCAACAATGTTCTGGGCTTTCCCTATATCTTCCGCGGCGCGCTGGACGTGCGTGCCCGCACAATCAACGATGAAATGAAGATCGCAGCAGCACAGGCCCTCGCCGGTCTTGCACGTGAAGACGTGCCTGATGAGGTCGCCGCCGCCTATCATGGTTCACGTCCCACCTTCGGTCGCGACTACCTGATTCCGGTGCCCTTCGACCCGCGCCTGATTTCGACCATTCCTGTTGCCGTCGCCAGGGCCGCAATGGAAAGCGGTGTGGCCCGCCGCCACATCGCTGATCTTGATGAATATGCCCATACGCTTTCGGCACGCCTTGATCCCATCGCCGGCACGCTGCAAAGCGTCTTCGACAAGGTGCGCGTGGCTCCGAAGCGTGTCGTGTTTGCCGAAGGCGAGGAAGACCGGATGATTCGCGCCGCCAACAGCTTTGCTTCTGCGGGCCTCGGCCATGCCATTCTCATCGCGCGCGAAACCGAGGTCGAAAAGACACTGGCGAATGGAGTGCTCGAGCTTCACGAGAATGTCGAGATTTCGAACGCCCGCCTCTCAGACCGCAATGTCGATTATGCAAATTTTCTCTATGAGCGGCTGCAGCGAAACGGCTTCTTGCTGCGCGATTGCCAGCGCATGGTAAACCAAGACCGCAACGTATTCGCCGCCTGCATGGTGGCGATGGGCGATGCCGATGCGCTGGTGACAGGCCTTACGCGGAACTTCTCCGTGGCGCTCGACAACGTGCGCCGCGCCATCGACAATCGGCCCGGCCACCGTCCTATCGGTGTCTCCATGGCGCTGGTCCGTGGGCGAACGGTTTTTATAGCCGACACCTCGATCCACGAGCTGCCCTCGGCGGAGGAATTGGCTGACATCGCGCAGGAGGCGGCAGGCGTTGCCCGCCGCTTCGGCTATGAGCCGCGTGTTGCGTTCCTGTCATACTCGACCTTCGGCTACCCGCGTGGTGAACGCTCCGAATATGTGAGGAACGCCGTGGGGGTTCTGGACAAGCGCCATGTCGATTTCGAGTATGACGGCGAGATGGGTGCCGATGTTGCCTTGTCGCGCGAGGCGATGGCGCTTTATCCCTTTTGCCGATTGACCGGCCCAGCGAACGTGTTGGTCATGCCGGCCGCCCACTCGGCTTCGATTTCGACCAAGATGCTCCAGCAACTGGGCGGAGTGACCGTCGTGGGTCCGCTGCTCACCGGGCTCGATCGTCCGGTCCAGATCGCGTCGATGTCGGCTACGGCCTCCGAGATCCTGAACCTTGCAGCGATCGCGGCTTACGATATCAATCGTTAGGCTGTCCGAAATGGGAGAAGTAGCGCTCGTTGATCGATGAGACAGGCAGGATGATCAGCACGTCGATGGTGTTGAATTGCTTGTCGATCACGGCGCCCTCTCCGATGTAGCAGCCGAGCCGAAGGTAACCTTTCACCAGCGGTGGAAGCTGGCGCAAGGCCTGGCGAGGTTCGATCATTTCCTGAGGCATTCGCTTCATTTCCACAAAGCGTTCAGGCAGCGCGCGCACCTGCCACTCGGCCGGTGCAGTGGCATTATAGGAAAGGAAGCTCAAGGACGTGGCGTGGTCTTGCGGGTCTGTGCCCTCAAGGCTGGCGCATCCGATCATGACGTGAAGATCGTGAGCCCTCACGTAATTCCAGATGCCCTGCCACAAAAGCTCTACAACGGGCTTGGTGCGATAAGGTTTCAGTACGCACGAGCGGCCGAGTTCGAGAAATCGCAGGTCGGGATGCGCCGCGATGACCGGGGCTATGTCAAATTCACCCTGCGTGTAGAATCCGCCATTGGCTTCCGCTACTTCCTGCCGTAGCAGGCGGTAGGTTCCGATGAGCTCGCCGTCATCGAGCATGATCGCATTCTCTGAAGGCTCTGGATCGTTCCGGACAACGACCAGATGATCGCAAATCCGGTCGAACCTGTCCTTGTCCTTGCCATCTGAGTGAGCTGTGCTGTTGGCCTTGGCGCCTAGCTCGTCGTAGAATACGCGAAACCGCAGCCGCTGGCATGCCTCTATTTCAGCATCGCCCTTTGCCTGCCTCAGGATCAGGTTGCCGCGTTCGGCCCGGATGTTTTTCGTGTCCGACAGCTTCTTGCACTCCTTAAGCCCTATCTGCCATAGACTTTGGGATTGTGAAAGTTCCGTGACACCTCAGGCCGCATCTTTACGGACAAGCCTGGCGATGGCCTCGTCAAGGTCTTGCCGGTCGAAAGGCTTCGAGAGATGGCCATCCATGCCGGCGGACAGGCATTCCGCCATGTCTTCAGGCTGTGCATTGGCGGTAAGGGCAAGGATCGGCACACGGGGACTTCCAGTTTCTCTTTCGCGGTTCCGGATTATACGGGTGGCAGCAAGCCCGTTCAGCACCGGCATTTCAACATCCATCACGATCATCGCGGGTGATGCTCCGGCCGTGATCAGATCGAGTACCTTCTGGCCATTGGTCGCGTGTGTTACTTTGCAGCCGGCACGCTCCAGCATGGTGCGCGCGAGAAGCGCGTTAACGGGATTGTCTTCGGCAAGAATGACATTGACCGGGCGGCTGCTACCATAACCTTTGACGATATCGCGGAGATCCTGCACCGCTGCGGAAATCATGCCGTCGTCCTTCATGGACACGAGGCGCAGCAGAGACTGCCGGCGGAACGGCTTGAGGATATAGCCGGAAAATGGCCTGCCGAGGAGATCGCTGAACTGCCTGCGCTCTTCAGCCCGCATCATCACAAAAATCCGCCTCCATTCGGCGCTTCTGCCATTCTGCTCAGCCCAGCGCCGCAGGAGTTCGGCATGCTCGATATCGCAAATTATGTCACCGCCGCGTGTGCCGCCGGGCTCGGACAAGGCCCGCTCAAGCTCATCCGCCGTCAGCATCCAGGATACGGTAGCGCCATGCTCTTCAAGCGTTTGGCAGAGATGCTCGACCGTGATCGAGCGGTTTGACGCAATGATATAGTGGCGCCCATCGAGAACGCGCGGCGGCTCATGGAACGGACTGGCATGAAGCGGAAGCACCACGTCGAAGCTCGATCCGGCATCGGGTGACGAGCGGACCGATATTTCCCCACCCATGGCCATGACGAGGCGCCGCGAGATCGAGAGACCGAGCCCCGTTCCGCCAAAAAGGCGCTTCGTGTCGGCATTGGCCTGAGTGAATTCCTCGAACACCCGCTGCTGTTCGGTCTCCGTCATGCCGATTCCGGTATCGCTCACCGTCAGGCGATAGCGGTCCTTGCCTGCCGGACCAACGGAGATCGAGATGCCACCTTTCTGGGTGAATTTTATCGCATTGCCGCAAAGGTTGAACAGCACTTGCCGCAGCCTGGTTTCATCGCCGTGGATCAGCGAAGGCAGCTGGCTTGAGACGAAGCATGAAATATCGACGTCCTTGGCATGGGCGCGCGGCGCCAGCAATTCGGTGACCGATTCGATCAGTGCCGGAAGGTCGACAGGTTCATGCGCCACGGCGACGTCGTCACGTTCGGGCTTCGAGGCGTCGAGCAATTCATCGACGATCGACAGCAGGGCACGGGCGGAGGACTGGGCCGTCTTCGCGTAGTTGCGCTGCTCGGGCGTCAGCGGTGTTTCGAGCAGAAGCCCGATCATGCCGATCACGCCATTCATGGGGGTGCGTATTTCATGGCTGGTTGTGGCGAGGAAGCGTGACTTCGCATGGCTCGAGGCTTCAGCCTTGAGGCGGGATTCCTGCAGCGCCGCCACGGCTGTGGCCAGTGCAGCCATGCGCCTTCTGGTGCCGCGCCGCCAGTAGGCCTCGCCGACCGTAACCCCCACCGAGAGGATCAACCCTGCCAGCGTGAGGCCCAGCAATCCGTGGGTCGCTGTATCAGAGAGGGCAATGGCAACGCAGATGCCGCTCAGGATCATGACGACGGATGCACCGAAGATGATCGTGCCATAGCCCACTTCGGGCCGGGCCAGATGGTGCAGCGCCTGTGACAGGTCGTGATCCTGCGCGCCCGCTTCCGCATGCGCGGGGGTGGGACCATCGGCGTGTTCGGCGCTTGAGGTTCGTGACATCGCCAAAGACTTGCCATGCGCCGATTGCGAAAGCCTTACCCGCTGCATTCAGGGTGAATGCCAGGTAAATTGTGGACAAGTCTGCGGTCCCCTTCAGGCAGCGATCTGGAAGGCGGCGAGGCGCTGGCGGTAGCTCAGCGCCTCCGCGATGTGGATGCGGGAGACCTGGTCTCGCCCGTCGAGATCGGCCAGGGTGCGGGCCACGCGCAATACGCGGTGGTATCCGCGCGCCGAGAGGTTCATGGCATCGGCCGCCTCGCGCAGCAGCTTGAGGCCTGCCGCGTCGGGCGTCGCGATCGCTTCCAGGATGGTGCCATCGGCCTGCGCATTGGTACGGAGGTTGGGTTTGCCCAAGGCGATGAAGCGGGCGAGCTGGATCTGCCGTGCCGCGAAGATGCGCGCGGCAACGTCCCGGCTTGCCTCCTTGGGCGCTGGCAGGGCGAGGTCAGACGCTTTCACGGCGGGCAACTCGATCTGGATATCCATCCGGTCGAGCAAGGGGCCGGAAATCCGCGACTGATAGTCCGATGCGCAGCGGGGGCCGGTGCGGCAGGTGTGGCCGGGTTCGCCCGCCATCCCGCATTTGCAGGGGTTCATTGCGGCGACGAGCTGGAATCGTGCGGGGTATGTGACGTGATAGTTGACGCGCGCCACCACCGTCTCGCCCGTTTCCATCGGCTGGCGCAGGCTTTCGAGAACGCGGGGCTGGAACTCCGGCAATTCGTCGAGGAACAGCACGCCGTGATGCGCCAGTGCCATTCCACGGGGTTTGGCACGAAGGCCGCCGCCGACGAGTGCGGGCATCGAGGCCGAATGATGGGGCGCGCGGAAGGGCCGCCGCCTGGAAAGCTGACCGCCTGCAAGCTCGCCCGCAAGCGAGGCCACCATGGAGACGTCGAGCATCTCGCGCGGGTCCATCGGCGGCAGGATGGAGGGAAGCCGTTGGGCCAACATGGATTTGCCTGCTCCGGGTGGGCCGACCATCAGGAAATGATGGCCTCCTGCTGCTGCGACTTCGAGCGCGCGCTTTCCCGCTTCCTGTCCCTTG
>JBKJQU010000273.1:0-4265 GCA_046594995.1 Aestuariivirga sp. | reverse complement strand
AGGGCGCGTTATGATTTCCTGCAACATTTTCGCGATATCGCCGTGTCCGGTGACGAGCGGGTGATCAAGCCCGATCCGGCAATCTACCGCCTGCTGCTGGAGCGTAACGGGCTCAATGCCTCGGACTGCCTGTTCATCGACGACAGCCCGAAGAATGTTGCGGGCGCAGAAGCCGTGGGCATGAAGGCGCATCACTTCACGTCGCCCCAGTCCCTGAGAGCACGTCTGATTGCAGAAGGCGTGTTGCCGGAGATTTAAGAGAAGCGGTAGAGGCTCAAGTCCTTGTGGCGCTTGCCCTGCACCCAGTCCCGCGCGATTCCCGCGGCAATGGAACTGAAGGTGATGCCATTGCCGCCAGCGCCCAGTGTTGTGAAGACGCGCGGCATTCCCGCCACGGGTCCGATGGCCGGCAGGCCCGTGGGGCTGTCGGCGAAGGTGCCGGCCCAGGCATGCTCGATCTCGCCCGGGAGGCCGGGAATCAGCGCCTTCAGCTTCTTGAGGATGGTGGCGGATTTCTTCGGGATCAGCGCGTCGCGCCTGGCGGGGCTGTTAAAGTCTTCATCCTCGCCGCCGGCGATCATGCGATTGTCTGCCGTGGTGCGGAAATAGAGATAGGGGTTTGACTGTTCCCACGCCAGTGGGCGTGCGGCGGGCAACATCTGCGGCGGCAAGGGTTTTGTCGCAATCGCCCAGGTGCTGATCAGCTTGTAGAGATGTTTCGGGATCTGCGGCAGCGCCTCATAGCCGGCACAGATGATCAGCTGGCCCACTTCGAGCGTCTTTCCGCCGTCGAGTGAGAGCGTCACGCTCTTTGGCGTGGCATCGATCTCTTTCACATCAACGGGTGACACGAGCTCCATCCCGTCTTCGAGCGCGCGCGCCAGCAGGGCTTGCGTCAACTTTACGGGATGCAGTTCGCCGTTCATGCCGTTGACGAGGGCGGCCGTGCGGTCAATGCCATAGGACGCGCTGAGGTCTCGCCCCTCCATCCAGTAGGAGGGAAGCCCCAGCTTCTGGCGGGCCTTCAACTCATCGGCCATGGCGCGCTGGCCCATGGCATCGCCGGTGATGGTCAGCGCGGTACGGTCCATCCAGTCGCAATCGATCCCTAAGCTCAGGACCATGCGGCGGAGTTCCAGCACGCCGGCGATCGAGCTTTCATAGGCGCGGTTGGCGAGAGGGCCGCCAATCTTGTCCGACAGTTCAGTGAGGGAACTGTCGATTTCCCACTGGATCATCGCCGTGCTGGCCGCGGTGCTGCCAACGGCTGCTCCCCGCCGGTCGAGGATGACGACGGATTTTCCCATCCCGATCAATGAAGCCGCGGCAAGTGCGCCCGAGACGCCCGCGCCGATGATGGCGATGTCGTATTTCGATGCCGATGGGTTTTTCCGGGCTTTGAGCGTCCGGCCGGGTTTGGCAAGCCACAGGGAACCGCTGCTTCGCAGATTGCGTTTTGGGGTGGTCATCTCGTACTCCGCCGTGTGGCTGGAGAACGGCACCGCGCTGCCATTGTTCCGCCTGAGGAATTATCGCCCGGCCTCGATCCCGATGATACGATGGCGTGCACGACTCATGGCCAGGGAACGGTTCCGGGTTCCAGCCCGCACGCAAGATCATGCCGCGCAAATCGCCGGAGTGCCTAAAACTAGGATATGTCCATGCAATATCAATGCCTTAGAAAGCCAATCCATTTCTTGACACATTTTGGACCCGCAACTATGGTGCGCGCGCTTTGGAAGGGTCAGTTTTCCGAGCGTGCTCGCAGTTTGCCTGGAGGGTCGTGGACATGACATCGCCGCGCAAGGATGAGCCGCAGGATAAGGCTTCCCGGAAAGAGCTAGGCGAGTTTTCGGAACGTCTCAAGGATCTGTCTGGCCGCATCTCTGCCGAACAGTCCGACCGCGCCGAAAGCCAGAAACCGTCCGCAAGCCTCCAGGGGGCCACTGGCTATGCCAAGGGTTACCGGCTTGCGAGCGAATTCGTCGCCGGAACGCTGGTCGGCGGCCTCATCGGCTATGGTTTCGACTGGCTCTTCGGCACGTTGCCTCTCGGCCTGATTGTTTTTCTGCTCCTGGGTTTTGGAGCCGGTATCCTGAACATGGCCCGCGCGGCCAACAGGGTTCCTCCGGCACAGGAGCGGCTTGATACCAACCCGCCGCCAAAAGCGGCCTTTGATGATGAAGAGGACTGATCGTGGCCAACGATCCGATCCACCAGTTCAAGATCCAGGACCTCGCCGGCCCCTTCAATATCGGCGGCTACGAGATCGCGTTTACCAATTCCGCCCTGTTCATGGGCATCGCCGTGGTGACCGTCACCGGCATCCTGATCGCGGCTTCGGCCAAGGGCGCGCTGGTTCCGGGCCGCCTGCAGTCGATCGGCGAAGTCTGGTACGAGTTCATCCACAACATGGTGAACAACGTGCTGGGGCATGAGGGGAAGGCCTTTTTCCCGCTGGTGTTCTCGCTGTTCTCCTTCGTGCTCGCGGCCAACATGCTCGGCATGTTCCCGTATTTCTTCACCGTCACCAGCCATGTGATCGTGACCGCATCGCTTGCCATCTTCGTCGTCGCCCTCGTAGTGGTCGTTGGCATCGCCAAGCACGGGCTTGGCTGGTTCAAGCTGTTCGTGCCGTCGGGCGTGCCGATGGTGATCCTGCCCTTCATCTCGCTGATCGAGATGATCTCGTTCCTGTCACGCCCCGTCAGCCTGGGGCTCCGCCTGTTCGGCAACATGCTGGCCGGCCATATCGTGCTGAAGGTTTTCGCGGGCTTCGTCGTCAGTCTCGGCAGCCTTGGCGCCGTCGGCATCTTCGGCGCCATTTTCCCGCTGGCCATGGCAGTTGCCCTTACCGCGCTCGAATTCCTCGTGGCCTTCCTGCAGGCCTTTGTCTTCGCGATCCTGACGTGCGTCTACCTCAACGACGCACTTCATACGCACCACTGATTTTCACCCACAACCCCAACCAACCTTACGGCTATTCAAGGAGACTGACATGGAAACTGAAGCAGCAAAGATGATCGGCGCGGGTATCGCCTGCATCGGCATGGGCGGCGCTGGCATCGGCGTCGGGCACATTTTCGGCAACTACCTGGCGGGCGCGCTGCGCAATCCGGCGGCTGCCAGTGCCCAGTTCACCAACGCCCTTATCGGCGCGGCGCTTGCCGAAGGCCTCGGCATCTTCTCGCTCGTCGTGGCGCTGCTGCTTCTCTTCACGTAATACCATCTGCAATCACATCGAAGCCTGTGGGCCTTGTGGCCTCGCAGGCTTCCCTGTTCGAGGCGTGAAACATGTCGCAACCGACAACGGTACTGGCCCAGACCGAGACGACGGCTCCCGCAGCCGAGACTCCGGCGGCGGCTGAGACCGGCCACTCACAAGGAACGGCAGCAGAAGGCGGCAATGGCGGCGCTTTTCCGCCGATGGATACTTCGACATACCCGTCGCAGATCTTCTGGCTCGTCATATTCTTCGGCCTTCTCTACCTGCTGATGAGCCGTGTGGCTCTGCCGCGGATGAGCGCCATTCTGGACAAGCGCAATGCCCGGATCGAGGGCGACCTCGCCAAGGCGCATGCGCTGAAGGACGAGACGGAAGCCGCGGTCGCATCCTATGAGAAGGCGCTGGCGGATGCCCGCTCCAATGCTCAGGGCATCGCACTCGAAACCCGCACCCGGATGGCAACCGAAATGGATGCCGAGCGTTCAGCCGTCGAGGCGACGCTTGGCGCCAAGGTTGGCGAAGCGGAAGCCCGCATCACCAAGGCCAAGAACAAGGCCATGGCGGATGTCAGCACTGTTGCCGCCGATGCCGCCGCCGAGATCGTGGCCGAACTCACCGGAACGAAGGTGACGAAGGCTGCCGTTTCCAAGGCCGTTGCGGACCTCAAGGGCTAAGGGAGATAACCGCCATGCATCTTGACGCAACATTCTTCGCCCTCGTGGCTCTCATCATCTTTCTTGGCATCGCAGCCTATGCGGGTGCCTTCAAGTCCATGGGTTCGGGCCTCGACAACCGCGCCCAGCGGATCGCCAAGGATCTCGACGACGCCGCGCGCCTTCGCAAGGAAGCCGAAGCTCTTCTCGCCGAATACAAGCAGAAGCGCATCGACGCCGAGAAGGAAGCTCAAGGCATCATCGCGCAGGCGAAGTCGGATGCCGGGGAATATGCCGCGGAAACCCGCCGCAAGCTCTCCGAGACGCTGGACCGCCGCACCAGGCAGGCCGAGCAGAAGATCGCCCAGGCCGAAGCCTCCGCCATC
>JBKJQU010000267.1:0-9056 GCA_046594995.1 Aestuariivirga sp. | reverse complement strand
CGAGTTGCCCAACCCCGATCATAAGCTGCTGCACCGCATGTATGCCGATGTGGTGATCGATACAGGGCAATCGGCAGGCGTCCTTGCTATACCTGCTTCAGCGATCATTGACAGCGGCAGTCGGCAGGTGGCCATTGTCCAGGTCAGTGAAGGCCAGTTCAAACCGATGGCGGTTCGTGTTGGGCGTCGTGGGTCTGGCTATGTGGAAGTGCTTGAAGGGTTGAAGGGAGGCGAGCAGGTTGTCACGCGGGCCAATTTTCTGATCGACGCCGAAAGCAATCTGCAGGCGGCGTTAACTGGTCTTACCGCTCCTGTTGGAGCAGCACCGTGATCGGTAGGATCATTGAGTGGTCAGCCCGCAACATGGTGCTGGTTATCATTGGCACGCTGTTTCTGGCGCTGGCAGGCGCTTATGCAGTTAAGACCACTCCGCTGGATGCCATCCCTGATCTCTCGGATACGCAAGTCATCGTCTATACCGAGTTTGCGGGCCAGGCACCGCAGGTCGTCGAGGACCAGGTTACCTATCCACTTACGACCTCGTTGCTGAGCGTACCAAAATCCAAGGTGGTGCGCGGCTTCTCATTCTTTGGCGTGTCTTTCATCTACATTATCTTCGCGGATGGCACCGATCCCTACTGGGCGCGCTCACGGGTGCTCGAATATCTGAACGCTGCGGCGCGGCAGATGCCGCAAGGCGTCACTCCGTCACTGGGGCCTGACGCTACGGGGGTCGGCTGGGTCTACCAGTATGCCCTGACTGGCAAGGGCCGTGATCTCGGCGAACTCCGCACCACGCAAGACTGGCAGCTACGCTATGCTCTCGCCAAGGCCGAAGGTGTCGCCGAGGTGGCAAGCGTCGGCGGCTTTGTCAAACAGTACAGTGTGGTCGTTGATCCCCGTCAGCTACAGAGCTTTGGCATCTCACTGAACGATGTGCGCAATGCCATCCGCGCCAGCAATATGGATACTGGTGGCCGGACTGTGGAGATTTCCGAGACGGAATATGCGGTACGCGGTCGCGGACTGTTCCGCAATGTTCAAGACATCGAAATGATCGTTTTGAAGGCGGAGGGCGGCACGCCGGTCCTGCTGCGCGATGTGGCCCGGGTCGAGTTCGCGCCTGACGAGCGGCGCGGCATCACCGAATTGAATGGCGAAGGTGAAGCCGTTGGCGGCATCGCCATTCAACGTTATGGCGAGAATGCCTTGTCGGTGATCGACAATGTCAAGGCCCGGCTTGACGACGTGCGGGCGAGTTTGCCCGGAGGCACGGAAGTGCAGACGGTCTATGACCGGTCTGATCTCATCCATCGTGCCATTGAGACGCTGAAGAGCACGTTGCTGGAGGAAAGTCTCATCGTTGCCGCTGTTTGCGTAATCTTCCTGCTGCATGTGAGAAGTGCGCTGGTGGCGATCCTTATGCTGCCGGTCGGCATCCTGATCGCCTTCGCATTCATGCGTTTGCTCGGGCTGTCATCGAACATCATGAGCCTCGGCGGCATCGCGATTGCCATTGGCGCCATGGTAGATGCAGCAATCGTCATGATCGAGAATGCCCACAAGCACATGGAACGGGCAAAACCGGGAACACCGCGAATCGAAGTCATCGTAGCGGCATCAAGAGAAGTGGGACCCGCACTGTTCTTCGGTCTGCTGGTTATCACCGTGTCGTTTTTGCCGATTTTTGCTTTGGAAGCGCAGGAGGGCCGATTGTTCAAGCCCTTGGCCTATACCAAGTCCTTTGCCATGGCAGCGGCAGCCGTACTCTCGATCACGCTGGTCCCGGCCCTGATGTTCCTGTTCATCCGCGGTCGCATTATTGCCGAGCATAGAAACCCAATCAATCGGTTGTTGATCTGGCTCTACCGGCCGATAATCAAAGGCGTGCTCAAGGCAAAGATCTTTACGGTTGTCGTGGCAGCTGGAGTTTTGGCTGCGAGTTATTGGCCTGCGATTCAACTGGGCTCCGAGTTCATGCCTAATCTGGACGAGGGCACGCTACTCTATATGCCAACGACCTTACCGGGGCTTTCTATCACCAAAGCCGCCGAACTGCTGCAAACTCAGAACAAGATCATCAAGACCTTCCCGGAAGTAGAATCAGTCTTCGGCAAGGCGGGACGTGCCAACAGTGCGACTGACCCCGCGCCAACCGAGATGATCGAGACGGTGGTCAACCTGAAGCCCCGGTCGGAATGGCGTCCTGGCGTGACCGCTGATTCCCTGATTGCCGAGATGGACAAGTCCTTGCAGTTTCCTGGCGTGTCGAATGCCTGGACGATGCCAATCAAGGCCCGCATCGACATGCTCTCGACCGGTATCCGCACGCCCGTTGGCATCAAGGTGTTTGGTCCTGACCTTAACGAAATCGAGCGACTGGGCCGCGAGATTGAAAAGGCATTGCGCACCATGCCGGAGACCTCGAGCGCATTTTCTGAGCGGGTGATTGGCGGTTATTATCTTGAGATCACGCCCGATCGCGAGCGGTTAGCCCGCTACGGTATGATGGTCCAGGACGTGCAAGACACCATCGCCATGGCGCTCGGTGCGGAGTCTATCACCACTGCTGTCGAGGGACGCGAGCGCTATGCTGTCAACCTGCGGCTGCCACGCGATCTGCGAGGCGATCCCCAGTCGATTGCCCGCAATGTGCGGGTTAGTGGGTCCAATGGCGTGTCGGTGCCGTTGGGCGAGGTGGCCGACATCCAGCTCACCACGGGGCCGTCGACCATCCGCACCGAAAACGCCCAGCTTGCGGCGTATATCTATGTCGATACCCGTGACAGCGACATTGGCGGCTATGTTGCCAAGGCGCAGCGTGCGGTCGCTGAGAACGTCAAATTCCCGCAAGGTTATTTTATCACCTGGAGTGGTCAGTTCGAATATCTCGAACGCGCCAAGGAGCGCTTGAAGTTCGTTGTGCCCGTCACGCTGCTGATTATATTTCTATTGCTCTATTTGAACTTCGGCAAGCTGACTGAGACCCTCATTGTCATGCTGTCGTTGCCATTCTCGGTTGTTGGCGGCTTGTGGCTCATGTGGTGGATGGGATTCAACATGTCTGTGGCCGTGGTCGTCGGGTTTATTGCGCTGGCAGGTGTTGCGGCCGAGACGGGCGTCGTCATGTTGATCTATTTGCAGAATTCCTTGTCCGAGTGGCGTCGCCGCATAGATGACGAAGGCCGAGGGTTCGCGACAGCCGATCTGCATGGCGCCATTATGGAAGGAGCGGTTGATCGCGTCCGCCCCAAGATCATGACGGTCACAGCCATTATGGCGGGCCTCTTGCCGATCCTATGGAGCACCGGGGCGGGATCCGAAGTGATGCAGCGGATCGCTGTTCCCATGATTGGCGGCATGATATCTTCAACAATACTCACACTTGTGGTCATCCCGGCCATATTCGCTCTCGTAGAAGGCGCACGGATGCGCGCCGGTCGATCAAATTCCCCGATAGTTCATCACTCGATCACCTCAAAAGGCTACCAAGGAGAAGCAAAATGACTACCTGTTCACTCAGTCGGCGCGGTACTATCAAGATCTTGGGCGCATTTTTGGTGTTGCCGAATGCAGTTCTTGTCGCATCGGCTGCTCAGACTCTCCCCAAAGTTCAGGCTTACCGCGATCCAAGATGTGGTTGTTGTGAGAAGTGGACCGAGCACATGAAAGCTGCCGGGTTCGACATCTCCATGCAAGATGATCCCGATCTCGCAGCTCGAAAAACCCTGCTTGGCGTTCCCGACCAACTTAGTGGCTGCCATACTGCTCTGGTTAGCGGTTATGTAATTGAAGGTCATGTGCCAGCTGAAGACATCGTCCGGCTCCTAACTGAGAAGCCCGATGTATTAGGGCTGGCCGTTCCGGGTATGCCGATGGGATCTCCAGGAATGGAAGTGGGTGAGAGCAAAGAACCTTATGACGTTCGTGCATTTAAGAAGGATGGCAGCTCAGTCATCTTTGCAAGCCATTGACAACGTACGCTGCTGAGCCGGCGCACCTTCGATATCATCTCCCACGTGAGGGCCGGCAACACGACGCTGACCGAAAAGCTCCTGCTGTTCGGCAGTGCGATCACCCTGCAAGCTACCAGGGGCGAACCGAAGTGGACGCGTTCCGGCTACCGGTTTGAACAGAAATTAGCGCGCCAGCCCCGCGCTTGTAATCCCTTAAGTTGTAATTGGGTCAAAAGCTGCCTTCTGATTTTCAAGATTGATCGCCCAGCCCGTCAAAATTGAACATAAAGCTCATCTCTGCATTTGACGGTTGTCGAAACAGGAGAACACCCAGATGAATAAATTAACTGCCATTGTTGCCCTCGCTGTCGTTGTCGGAGTCTTTTCTTCACCAACGTCGGCTCAGGATGCTGCTAATTCCGACATGCAACTACCTGAGGCATGCCAGCAAGCCTCCGGTGCGCAAGCAGGTATGGCTGGCATGGACCACAACGCCATGATGGAAAGCATGCAAAAATCCATGAGCGGTAATATAGGAGAATCCACAAAGGGGTACATGCAAGCCATGATGTCCATGCACCAACCAATGATGCAAGGAGCAATGGCTGCCGACCCGGATGTAGCATTCAATTGTTCGATGATTGCCCATCATAAGGGGGCAATTGCTATGTCAAAAGTCCAACTTCAGTTTGGCAAGGACGAAGAATCCAAGAAAATGGCTCAGAAGACTATCGACAATCAGACAAAGGAGGTTGAGGAAATGACAAAATGGGTCATGGAACACGCGAAAAAGTAGTCGATTATTACGATCATCGCCTCCGAGTACAACGCATCAATTTTTTGTCGGGAAACAAGTGAATTGCTACTCAAAGCGAGAGTGGCATTTCGGATCGCGTTTAAGAGATGATCGCGTTGATCGCGAAAGTGCTGGTGGCTGCGGCTAAAGTGGCCATCAGCCCAATCACGAACACTAGATAGTTAGGGAAATTGAGATCGGTGGATTGCAATGCGCGCAGTGGACCTGCAGAAGGCCTGCACTTTTCTTGCGCCCCGGCGTCGGCACTCACCCGCGAGTCTTGTCACGATGCCATCAAAGAAAGCGGCCTCGACTAGGAATGAAGTCTTGTGTGGTTTAGTGGCTTTGAGCCCGTGCTGTCATGAACGTGCTTACTTTAGGCCGGTAGGAACTTCCCTTTCACCCTCTGAGTTCAGTGGTATATAGTTGCCAAAGCGCCAAGATTTGCACAATTCGTCACTAGACAATGGCGTTTTGAAGCGGATGTGGCGTTGCCTCATTCCGGCCATTTTTGGACACGAGCGTCCCACCAGTTGTTTCGAAGTGATAACGGAAATATCAGTTGCGAAGCAGAACGAGGTTCGCTAGCAGGAAACTATGGCATTCAACGCGACAAAATGGCTGATGTTGATGCGATGGGTTCTCACCTTCGCGTTTGTCTGCTCGTCGCTGTCATATTCCATGCCAATAGCAATGGCTTCTAGTGAATCCTTCGGTTCCGCTTTCACGCTGGAACATTCTCACTCTGTAGGGAGTGAACATGACGCTGCCCATCCTGAATCTTCAGATTCAGAAGTCGATAAAGAAGAATGTGGTCCAGATGGACCGGCTCACAGCGGGCATAGCAAAGCCGATTCAGACTGCTGTTCAGTTATTTGTTTTGATCTGACCATACTGTCATCTGAGGAATACAGAGAGGCCAGACTGTCTCCAACCCTCTCGATCGAAATTCCTCAGTCAGTTCTTGCAGTTGGGCCTAATCAGTTTTTGCGCCCTCCACGTCGCTGAGTTCATCGATTTACCAGTTCAATCTGGTGGCTAGCCGCGAACGTGCGGCCCTCTGAACTCAACTTCGGATATTCATCATGTACCGTTTCGTCGCTGTGGCTCTCCTGCCACTATTCATTTCTGCGTGCACGTCTACGACGAGCCCTCCTGAAGTTGCAGGGTACCGATCTCCAGCCGATCCCAGCGCTGGCATTCGCAATACGCACCATCATACGCCGGTCACCGGATATACACATCGGAACCCCGTGGAACCTAAATCCTGGCGATGTGTAAACAACCCTGATGCTGGTTGCGAGGAGGGGTCGGGATCATGAAGTTGCGCCCCAAATTAAAGGTGTCGGCTGTGATTTCTGCTGTATCAGTCCTTCTGACAGGCTGTGTGACTGCCGAGCAGGCGGCGATCTATTCTGATCGGGAGGCCGGTTTCTCCACGGTCTCAGCACAGGCTTCGGTCGCGACCAAGGGCAAACAGTCGGTTTGGATACAGAACCAGGAACAAGCCCAGCAAAATGCGAGCCGTGTTCACGCCCTCATTCACAAAAAGAAGATTTCTGCAGATACGGCTGTCCAGATCGCACTTCTCAACAACAAGGGCCTTCAGGCAGCCTACGCTGAACTGGGACTGAGCGCGGCTGATGCCTGGCAACAGACGATGCTGCAGAACCCGACCGTCTCAGTCGGCGTACTCGGGATCGGAGCTCCGGGACTTGGTCTTTTCAGGGCGATTGAGGGCATGATTGCCAACAATCTCTTGTCTCTGGCAACGCAGAAACGGCGTGTGGCAGTAGCCGATACGCGCTTCCGCCAGGCTCAGATGCGTGCCGTGGTCGAGACGTTAAAGCTTGCCAGCGAGACACGTAGATCCTGGATTGTAGCAGTGTCATCATTTGAGACTGTGACCTATTTGAAGCAAGCGCAGGCAACTGCAGATGCGGCTTCCGAGCTTGCGCGCAAGCTCGGCGAAACGGGGGCTATTCCAAAAGCTGAACAGGCTCGAGAGCAAGCTTTTTACGCAGAACTCACCGGACAGCTGGCCGAGGCAAGACTTGCCGCGAAACTCTCGAAGGAAGAATTGACACGTTTGATGGGGCTCTGGGGGACAGAGGTTGACTATCTTGTGCCAGACCGTCTGCCCACGCTCCCCGTCCGGCTTGCACCGAAAAATCGGGTTGAAGCCGAGGCCTTAAGGCAGCGGGTCGACTTGAAAGTTGCGAAGCTGGAACTGGAAGCGGTCGCGCAGAGCTACGGCCTGACAGAAGCAACACGCTATGTAACGGATCTGGAATTAATTGTTGGATTCGAGGCAGAGCGAGAGATCGAGACAGAACTCGAGTTGGAAGACGGAGAGCTAGTGGAAACGTCGACCAGAGAAACCAGCATCACGCCGCAAATCGAACTTGAGTTCGTGATACCGATCTTTGACTCCGGAAAGGCCCGGATGCGCAAGGCAGAACTGTCCTACATGCAGGCTGCAAATCGTCTGGCCGAAAAGGCAGTGAACATCCGGTCGGAAGCCCGTTCTGCGTATACGGCCTACCGCTCGACTTACGACATTGCACTTCACTACAGAAATGCCGTTGTTCCTCTGCGTTCGAAAATTGAACAGGAATCACTGCTCACCTACAATGGCATGATCACCAACACTTTCGAGCTGCTTGCTGATACCCGGGCCAAGACAAACTCCATTCTTCTGGCCTCCAACGCGAAGCGCGAGTTCTGGCTGGCAGAAGCTAACTTGTCCGCGTCGATTTTTGGCGGGGGAGGATCGGCTGGCGGATCAAGTGAGAGCAAAGCAACAGTCGCCGATTCCGGCGGCGCAGCCCACTGACACAGGAGACAACCATGTTTAATAGACGTCATCTGCTTGGCGCCGGTGCGGCGCTTGTATCGACAAGTGCTTGGGCTCAGACCTCCAACATGGGCTTGCCTGAGGCTGCAGTTATGGAAAATGCTGCAACCCAGCCGCCTCAACAGCCGGCAACAGGTCCAGACTACAACCCGGTTGTAACATTGAACGGCTGGTCGGCTCCGTTCCGGATGAACAACGGCATAAAAGAGTTCCATCTCGTCGCCGAGCCGGTCGAGCGTGAGATGGCCGAGGGCATGACGGCACGGCTCTGGGGTTACAATGGCCAGTCGCCTGGCCCGACCATCGAAGCTGTAGAGGGAGACAGGGTTCGGATCTTTGTTACCAACAAGCTACCCGAGCACACGACGGTCCATTGGCACGGAATGATCCTGCCCTCGGGCATGGATGGCGTGGGCGGTCTTTCCCAACCTCATATCCCAGTTGGAAAGACTTTTATCTATGAGTTCGATCTCGTGAAGTCCGGCACCTTTATGTACCACCCGCATGCCGATGAGATGGTGCAAATGGCAATGGGCATGATGGGATCCTTCGTCGTCCACCCCAAAGATCCGAAGTTCATGCGGGTTGACCGGGATTTTGTGTTCCTGCTCAACGCCTATGACATCAGCCCAGGCTCCTATGTTCCAAAGATCATGACTATGACAGACTTTAATCTATGGTCATGGAACAGCCGCATCTTCCCCGGCATCGATCCGCTTGTCGTCTCGAAGAATGATCGCGTGCGGGTGAGGGTTGGCAATCTCACGATGACCAATCACCCGATTCATATGCACGGTTACGATTTCCAGGTGACGTGCACGGATGGTGGCTGGGTTAGGCCTGAGGCCAGGTGGCCGGAGGTGAGCATTGATATACCCGTTGGGGCGATGCGGGCTTATGAGTTTGATGCCAAGTACGAAGGTGACTGGGCAATTCACTGCCACAAGTCCCACCACACCATGAATGCCATGGGGCACGATGTCCCGACCTTTATCGGTGTTGATAAATCAAATCTCACAAAGAAGATCCGGCGGTTTCAGCCTGAATACATGCCTATGGGCACGAAGGGTATGGCCGATATGGGCGAAATGGAGATGCCGCTGCCGGACAACACCGTACCCATGATGACAGGATGGGGTCCGCACGGTCCAATCGAAATGGGAGGCATGTTCTCTGTCGTAAAAGTACGGCAGGGGATCAGCGCCGGGGACTACAAGGATCCAGGTTGGTTCGAGAATCCCCCGGGTACGCAGGCTTACGAGTGGACGGGCGAAATACCCGACTTCAAGAAGGCCACAGACGCCAAGACGAAAATAACACCGCCGCCCTCTTCAAAGCAGGACGGGAACGGCTAAACGACAACCCATCTTAATCTAGACAGCTGACGAGGGAACTAATGAAGAAGATTGCAACTATTGTGACGTGCTTGCTCCTGGGTACTGGAGCA
>JBKJQU010000250.1:0-2946 GCA_046594995.1 Aestuariivirga sp. | reverse complement strand
ATCTTGACCATGAACCAGATATTGGGATCATCCATGGCCGGAAGATTGAGCCATAGTCCGATGCCGGTGATCCAGATGGCGGCGATCACAAGGTCCGCGATGCGCGCCAGCACGCGGCGGAGAGAGGCCAGTGCCGCCGCGCGCTCGCCCTTCTCGCCCGATGCGATGCGGAGATTGATATAGTTGGCGATGCTCATGCCCGTTCCCGTGGCAATGGCAATCAGATGGGCAATCAGCAGAATTGTTTTCATGTTCAAATTTCCCCGTCAGGCTTCTAGCACACCGGAAGAGATTTGCACGGCCTGCCCTGCAACCCGTACCGCAACAAGCTTCGCACCTGCAACATCGGCTTCGAGCCACAGGTCGGACGGGCGGCCCATCTCATAGCCCTGCTCCAGCTGCCAGCGATGGGTGCCGTCTGCAAGGGCTTCAGCCTTGAGAAGCTGCGCGGCGAGAAGTGCGGTCGCCGAGCCCGTGGCGGGATCTTCCGGAATGCCATCGGTGGGGGCATACATCCGTCCACGGAACGCTGTGTTCGCGCCATCACCGCCACGCACATAGAGATAGGCATTGCCGTGCCCCATGGCGGAAACCATCCTCGACCAGTAGGGCTCGATCACCTTCGCGCGCTTCAAGGCACCGCGCGACTTCAGCGGCACGTAAAAGAAGCGCGGGCCGCCCTGATGCAGGCCGAGCCCGTGATTATCGAAGCCGATGTCGGAAGGCTCCAGCGACAGCGCGCGGGCGGCCTCCTCGATCGACGGCAAGGCAAGGTCGACCGCGAAGGGCACGACCGGTGCGGTGAACTGCGCGCGCGGAACGTCTCCGATGCGCGAAACCTTGACCGGCACGAGGCCTGCCACCTCCTCCAGCCGGATGGTGGTTTCGAAGGAACACCCGGGCTTATATTTCCGGCTGGCCAGATGAATGGCGCAGCCGACCGTCGGGTGGCCTGCGAAGGGGATTTCCGCCGTAGGGAAAAAGATGCGCACCTTCGCGGTGTTCGCCGGATCATCCGGCGCCATGACGAAGATCGTCTCCGACAGGTTGAACTCTCGCGCGATGGTTTGCATCTCAGGCGTGGTCAGCCCGTCAGCGCCCTCGACGACGGCGAGTGGATTGCCCGCAAACTTGCGCGCGGTGAAAACATCGTAGGTGTGGAAAATGAGTTTCATGACCACGGTTTATCGCGCGGCAATCCATCAGCGGCAACCGGAACATTGTCCCGATTGCCGCGATGATGCGCCAGTCAGGGCAGTGTACCTTCCGTTCTGGCACCAGCCTTCACCACGAATTCCTTTTCGGCGATGGGCGTACCATCTGAGTTTTTCGACGTTACGAAATAGGTTCCGGCACTCAGCGCCTTGTTGAAGGTGCCATAGAATTCCGTGCCGACCTGGCTGCGGTTTCCCGCAAGATCTTTTTCGGCCCGGAATATCTCGACCGTCGACTCTTTTGGCGATGTGACTGTCAGATACCCGGCATCGAGGTTGCCGAGGACGTCGACCGATTGCCCGGCCGCCACCTCAACATCGACAATCACTTTGGCGTAGTCCTGGGTGATCGCAATCTTGTAGCGGCCTGCTGGCACCTTGAACACGCTTGGCGCGGCGTAGGCGGTTTCGATGTTTTCAAAACTGCCATCAAGATTGGGCTCGAATTTCAGCAGTTCATAGGTCGCACCTTCCGGCACAGCCTGACCGCCCTTCGAGAATTCGCCCCTGACCTGGATGATGCCCGCGCCAATCGACATTTTCTGAGCGATGACCTGACCCGCCGCAACTGAGACATCCGCCACTGTCTTAGCGGTGCCGAGCGACAGCGCCATGCGGTGGCTTCCGGCGTTGAGCATGACGGCGACTTCCGGGCCGTAGAAAGTGGTTACATATTCGTTCGATGCGGTGAGCAGCTGCCAGGTGGTGCCGCCATCGGTTGCGGGTGTTGCTTCGTCCATATAGGCCTTGAAATTGACGATTCCCGCTTCGAGGCTGTACTCGAGCTTTTGAGGCTTGTCCTTCACGACCGTGACCGTCGATTCGACGGTGGCCATGCCTGCAGTGATCCGCACGATGTAGTCGCCGGACTCGGCAAACTGCAGCTTTATGCTGCTGCCATATTCGATGTTGACGCGCTCGCCCTTTTCACCGTTGTTCGATTTGAAGATTTCCCATGTGGGTTGATGGAACGGTTCCGGCAGCTCGATGCCTTTCGCCATGACGACGTGGCCAGGGAACCCTTCCGGCGCCGCAGGTTCGGGCGGCGGCGGCACGGGTTCCGTCTCGGCCTTGACGGTCTTCGTCAGCGCGTCTTCGAGTTCGCCGGCATTCTCCGCGATGATGGCGATGCCGCCGGTCTTTTCCGCAAGGCACTGCAATTGTGCGACGGCGCCCTTGTTATCCAGACCAAAACCGACAGTGTGGACGGTGAGGCCGATACCCAGCTTCTCGAGTTCTTCGGCAACGGCGCAAGGATCGGGATCGCAGGTTTCGATACCGTCGGACACGAGAATGACGGTGGCCTGCCGTTCGGTGTATTTCAGCGCTTCCGCCGCCTGGCGGATGGCTTGCGTCATCGGCGTCTTGCCCTTCGGGTTCAGCGCATTGACTTGCTCCATAAAGCTGCCGGCTTCAAGCTTGCCCGGTTCCGTCAGCACTTCGATATCGTCGCACGCACCCTTCTTGCGGTGGCCATAGGCGACAAGGCCGATTTCGTCTTCGGGCTTCCAGCTGCCGATAACCTTGCCGACCACCTCCTTGGCGATCTGCATCTTGGGCTTACCATCGATCTGGCCCCACATCGAGCCCGACGCATCGAGCACGAGAATGACACGCTGCCCCTCCTCCGCATGGGATGGCGACGGGATCAGGCAGAAGGATATGGCAATGGATGCCAAGAAGCCGAGGAGCGATCGAAATGTCATGAACAAGATTCCCGCAAACTGGAGCC
>JBKJQU010000228.1:0-11151 GCA_046594995.1 Aestuariivirga sp. | reverse complement strand
ATTGATGGCATCGCGGATGGCGACGCCAATCATGGGCTTGGCGGAAGCTGCCTCGAAGATCGACGTGAAGCCATGGTCCAGCAGCAGCTTCACGTTGGCCGCCGTCATCAGCGTATGCTTCTCGGGCGGAATGCGGCCAAGCTCGGCATTCGTCGATATGCCGACGAAGCTTGGATGACAGTGGCCTTCCACCATGCCGGGCATGAGGAACATGCCGCCGCCGTCGATTGTTTCAGCGGCGCGCTCGGCGGCGATCTGGTTGCTGCCCTTGGCAACGGCCCTGATGCGGTTGCCCTCGACGAGAACTTCTCCGGGGTAGCCGGCGTCGTTCTCGCCGTCCCACACCATCACATTCTTCAAGAGCACTGCACACATGAGAGCCTCCTTCAACTTCTGGTTTTGGCACCGCGTCCGTAAAGCAGCAACATTCCGATGATGACGGAGCCATAGATGACCTGGCGGCCCGCCTCCGGCATTTGCATGACGGACAGGATCGACTGCAGCAGGGTGATGAGGATGACGCCGGCAATAGTGCCAAGATAATTGCCGCGCCCGCCTAGGATATTCGTGCCGCCCAGTACCACGGCTGCGATGGCCGGCAGCAGATACGCGTCGCCCATGGACTGGTAGGCCTTGGTGGAATAGCCGGCCAGTAGAACGCCCGAGAAGGCCGCACAGGCGCCGCAAAAGGCGAAGCAGCCGATCAGGACCGCATTTGTGTTGATGCCGGAGAGATAGGCCACGGATTCGCGGTTGCCGATGGCGTAAACTGCGCGGCCGAAGGCGGTGCGACGCAGGATCAGGATGACGATGATGCCGACGAAAGCCCAGACAAAGAGCGCATTGGGGATGCCGAAGATCGTGCGCTTTACCGCCAGAAAGTGCATCGCGTCTGTTGCGTGATCCTGCGGGGCGAAGCCGCCGGTGTGAAGGACGAGAAGGCCCTGCACGACCGCGTTCATGCCAAGCGTGAAGATCATGGAAGGCAGCCGCATGTAGGCAACGCCGATGCCATTCAGAACGCCGATCAACGCGCCGCACAGGATGCCGAAGGGGATGGCAAACCAGATGCCTGGTTCGCCGATCCAGCCGCTCAGGGCCGTGGCCATCATGGCGCCGAGCGTCACCGTCCATGGAATCGAGAGATCGATATGGCCGAGCAGGATCACCATCATGGCGCCGGACGCGATAATGCCAAGGAAGGCTCCGACCTGAAGCTGCTGCAGCAGATAATCCGGCGACAGGAACTCGCGAGAATAGAACGAGCCCGCAAGCAGCAGCAAGATAATGCAGCCGAAGGCGATCATGACCGGGACATCAAGCCCGATCCGCTGTGCGAAACCCTTCGCGATCATGTGAAAAGCTCCAGCCGGTTGCGGATGCGGAAGACGCGCACCGCGCCGAGGCTGATGGCAACAAGGAGCACGACCCCCTGGAACAGCGGCTGCCACAGGGGTGGCAGGTCGAAGACGAAGAGCAGGTCCTCGATCGTGCGCAACACGAAGGCGCCGAAGATCGAGCCGATGGCCGAGCCCCAGCCGCCGAACAATGAGGTACCGCCGATGACCACCGCAGCAATCGAGTTCAGCGTATAGGTGCCGCCGATCGCGGCGGAGGCTTCACCTGAGTAAGTATTGAAGGTGAGGATGAGGCCACCCAGAGCCGCAATCAGCCCGCCCAGGGCATAAGCGGCAAGCTTCGCGCGTTCGACGGGAACGCCCGACATATAGGCTGCCTGCTCGTTCGAGCCCACCGCATAGGCGCCACGGCCCAGAACCGAGCTGCGATAGGGGATCCAGATCACGAGCACCACGACGAACAGCACAACCAGCGAAGTGGGCACCGTGCCGAAGAGCTGACCTGTGACAAAATCTGCGATGTCATACTGCACGTCTCCGCCAGGAGAGGGCCTGATCCACAAGCCGATGCCGTAATAGATCGCACCCGTCGCCAATGTGGTGATGATCGGCTGCAAGCGGCCATAGACGACGATGGCGCCATTTATGAAGCCCGCAACGAGGCCCATGAACAGTACGGCGACGCAGCCCAGCAACCCTTCTCCGATGGTGCCGACGACGATTGCCGAGGCCAGGCAGTTTGCCATCACGAAGATCATTCCGACAGAAAGATCGAGACCGCGGGTGAGCACCGGCAGGGTCTGCGCCATGGCGACGAGCGCCAGCAGCACGGCCTTGTTTGCTGCTGTCGTAGCGACCGCCGGGTTAAGGCCCGCTTCGTGGTTTCCGATGTAGATGCCGAACATCAGCACGAAAAGGCCGACGGCCGTGAGCGTGCCGAGGTTGTGTGAAATATGATATCGCCAGTCGCTCACACGGCTTTCTCCGGAACAGTCTCGACGTTGAGGGCGCTCGCGACAAGATTATGCTCGGTGCATTCATCACCCTTGAGCTCGCGCGTGATGCGCCCGCCGTAGAGGATCAGCACCTTGTCGCAGCATCCGATGAGCTCGGCGTAGTCGGTCGAATAGAAGATGATGGTGCGGCCCTCTGCGGCGAGGTTGCGCAGCAGACGGTAGATTTCCTGTTTGGTGCCAACATCAATGCCCCGCGTCGGGTCGTTCAGCAGGATTATGCCGGGTTCCGTCATCAGCCATTTTGCGAGAACGACCTTCTGCTGGTTGCCGCCCGAGAGCGTTGCCACTGGAGCGCCGACATCAGGCGCCCTGATCTGCAGGCGCTCGACCATGGCCTTCACGGCTGCGGCTTCCTTGACGCTGTCGATGCCCAGGCCTAAGCGCAGTTGCTGCAGCGAGGCGAGCGTCAGATTATCGCGGATGCTCATCGGCAGCATCAGCCCTTCCACTTTCCGGTCTTCCGGAATGAGGGCGAGGGGCATCTTGGCATTCATGGCAGGGCGCGGCCCCGTCAGTTCGAGGCGTTCGCCATCAATGGTGACGGTGCCCTCCACATTCTTCAGCACGCCGAAGAGTGCCAAGAGCAATTCCCGCTGGCCCTGCCCGTCGAGACCGCCAAGGCCGACAATCTCGCCCTTGTCCGCAGTGAAGGAAATATCCGTCAATTCCCGGCCCCAGTTCAGGTTCGAGACGGTGATGGCTGGTTCGCGATTGCTCTGGAAGGCGGGCTTTGGCGGGTAGTGATGCGTCACCTCGCGGCCGATCATCATCTGGATGATATCATGCACCGAGCGTTCGCCCTTGGCGAAAGTTTCTATTCTGCGGCCATTGCGGAAGACGGTCGCAACATCGGCCAGCGCCTCGATCTCGTGCATGCGGTGCGAGACGTAGAGAATGCCCACACCTTCGGCCCGCAATTCTCGGATGATGACATAGATGCGCTCGACATCTTTTGCGGTGAGCGCGGAGGTCGCTTCATCGAGGATCAGGAGCTTCGGCTTCTTCGCCAGCGCCTTGGCGATCTCCACCATCTGGCGGCGTGACAGCGGCAGGTTCTTTACCAGTTCGAGCGGATGCACATCCTCGCAACCGACGCGCTTCAGGAGTTCGACGGCGCGGGCACGCTGCGCCTTCTGGTCGATGAAGCCGCCGCGCGTGGGCGTTCCGGCCATCGAAAGATTGTCGGCCACCGTCATGTCGGGGAGCAGGGACAATTCCTGGAAGACGCAGACGACGCCGGCCTTCATCGCATCGGTGGGAGAGCGGAATTTATAGGGCGTGCCGTTGACCAGCACTTCGCCCTCGCTGGCGTCGGTGACGCCGGAGGCAATCTTGATCAGGGTCGATTTTCCCGCACCGTTCTCGCCGAGAACCGCGTGAATTTCGCCCGGATAGGCCTTGAAGTCGACGTCCGTCAGCGCGGCGATGCCGCCGTAGCGCTTGGAGACGCCCTTGAGTTCCAGCAGTGGAGTGCGTTCAGTCATGGTGCATGCCGGAGAGTGGTCAGGCGGATGGCCTGAACCACCCGCCTGATGCCAGCTTGTTCCGGACTGGTCCTTAGTTGTCGGTCTCGGACTTGCCCATGATATCGGTCGCCAGGATGTTCACGCCGCAGGGCGGGAAATCATTGGAGTTGAAAAAGTTGTCGGTGAGATCGGGGAAGAAGTTCACGCCGGCCTTGAAGTCCGGGTGTTCGACCAGCGGGATCGGCACCGAGACGAACTGCGGCATGACCTCGCCCTTAAGCGCGGTGATTGCGGTCTTCGTCGCGATCGCCACGAGGCCCGGAGACTGGCCGGCGGACGAGCAGATCAGGCCCTTGTCGGCATTCTCTGCGCAGAGCTTGCGGAAGCCGTTTTCAGCTTCACCGGCAACCGGCACGAAGGGATGGCCAGCATCCATCAGCGCCCGGACTGCACCCGTCGAGCCGCCCTGAACGGTGACACCGTCGAACTTCTTGTGAACGGCAATCGCGTCTGCGGCAACCTTCTGCGCCGTACCGTCATCCCAGTTTCCGACAACTTCGATGATCTCGTACTTCGGGCCGCCTTCGGCTTCGAGCACGCTGCGAATCCCCAAGTGACGGTCACGGTCGACCGAGTTACCTGGCAGGCCGCGGATCTCGAGGATCTTGCCGCCGTTCGGCACATTCTTCTTGATCCAGTTGCCGTTTATCACACCGATCTGGAACTGGTTTTCGTTGACCTGGATGACTTCATCGCTGTCGAACGTGTTGTCGAAAGCGACGAGCACGACACCGGCCTTGTTGGCTTTCTTGATGACGGGCGTGAAGGCGGTGGGGTTCACCGCGATGGTCAGGATCGCGTCATAGCCGGAATTGATGAAGTTCTCGATTGCCGCGATCTGCGCCGCGACGTCGGTTCCGGTCGAGACGACCTTGAATTCCTTGATATCCTTGGCGACGTCAGCCTGTTCGGAATAGGCCTTTGCCGTCTTGATCATCTGGATGCGCCAGGTATTTCCAACAAAGCCGTTGGCAAGCGCGATCCTGTAGGGTCCGTCCTTCTTGGGGAACTTCAGGAACTTGGTCTCGGGTGCGAGCGGCGCAAAGCACTCCGGCTGCACGCCAGGGCCGGAAACGATTTCGGGTCCTGCAATCGCCGAGGTCGCAAAACTCAATGCGGCCACTGTGCCTGTGAGCACTCTCATCATACGTCGGATCATAACTTTCTCCCATTGCCACGTTTGTTTTACGTCAGCGCCCCGCGGAACTTTCCACATTCCGTGTAGGGGTGTTGAAACCGCCAGCAGGCAAGTGACTGGACGGGTTCAATTCGTTCTGTGTTTCTGGTGATCTTCGTCGAAGCTGCAACGCTGCCGGAAACCTCATTTATCCGCAGACTGATCATACTGTTAGCCGGGGAAGATCAATCTTTGTGCCAGATCGCGTGTTCCATCGCGAAACCACTATCACTTTCGGAATTCAGATTATCGCTTCTCGGCAACCTGTCAATGGTCGATGACCCGCTAAGCGCGTGCAAAATAACGGTTTTGCAGCGCAAAGCGATGTTGCAGTGCGAACGTTGCCTGAGGTTTGATCAGACGTCGAGGTTGGCGACGCTCAAGGCATTCTCGCGGATGAAGTCACGGCGGGGCTCGACAACATCGCCCATGAGCTTGGTGAAAAGATCATCGGCACCATCAAGCTCCGAGACCCTGACGCGAAGCAATGAACGCACATTCGGATCGAGGGTCGTCTCCCAAAGCTGCTCCGGGTTCATTTCGCCAAGGCCCTTGTAACGCTGCATCGAGATGCCCTTGCGGCCCACGGCGAAGATCGCGTCGAGCAAATCGCCCGGGCCGTAGATGACCGTCTCGCCGTCCTTGCGTCGGAGCTTTGCGGGGCGCTCGTAGATCTCTTGGAGATGTGCAGCCTTGCGGTCGAGGCGGATCGCATCGGCAGAGCTGATGAGCTTGCCATCGAGCGTCCAGCTTTCCTTCACGCCGCGCACCTCCCGGATGAAGGTGAGGCCGCCATCGATTGTAGGCTCGCCGGTCCAGCCACGTTCAGTCTCTTCCGAAATTGTATCGAGGCGGCGCGCGATATATTGCGCGGCGACTTCGGCCTTTGGCGTATCGGAAAGCACTTCAGGGTTTAGCACGCCGGCAATGGCGGCCTGTTCAACGACGGTGCGCGAATAGCGCATGTGCAAGGCGTCGAGTGCGTTGCGCGTGAGCAACGCCTCTTCGACGATCATGCGGAGATCGGCGCCTGCGCGCTCGGTGCCGTCGCCCAACACGAGGGTCGAAGCCTCAAGGCCCGTATCGACGAGATAGGTTTCGAGCGCCTTCGAGTCCTTCAAATATTGCTCGGACGAACCGCGCTTCACCTTGTAGAGCGGCGGCTGCGCGATATAGAGATGGCCGCGCTCAATCACTTCCGGCATCTGGCGGTAGAAGAAGGTCAGCAGAAGCGTGCGGATGTGGGCTCCATCAACGTCAGCGTCCGTCATGATGATGATCTTGTGATAGCGCAGCTTCTCGATGTTGAATTCCTCGCGGCCAATGCCAGTGCCGAGCGCGGTGATCAGCGTGCCGATTTCGGCCGAACCCAACATCTTGTCGAAGCGGGCGCGCTCGACGTTGAGGATCTTTCCGCGCAGCGGCAGCACAGCCTGGTTTTCGCGATGGCGCGCCTGCTTGGCGGAACCTCCGGCCGAGTCCCCCTCGACGATGAAGATTTCGGATTTCGACGGGTCGCGCTCCTGGCAATCGGCGAGCTTTCCGGGGAGCGACGAAATATCGAGCGCGCCCTTGCGGCGCGTCAGTTCGCGGGCCTTCCGTGCGGCTTCACGCGCGGCTGCGGCCTCGACGACCTTCGAGACGATGGCCCGCGCTTCGGACGGGTGTTCCTCGAACCAGGCGCCCAGCTGCTCGTTGACGAGGTTCTCGACCACGGGACGAACTTCGGAGGAGACGAGCTTGTCCTTCGTCTGGGACGAGAACTTCGGGTCTGGCACCTTCACCGAGAGCACGCAGGTCAAGGCCTCGCGCGCGTCATCCCCGGTCAAGGCAACCTTTTCCTTCTTCGCGATGCCGCTGTCGTTCGCATAACTGTTGACGACGCGGGTCAGCCCACCACGGAAGCCCGCAAGATGGGTGCCGCCGTCGCGCTGGGGAATGTTGTTGGTGAAGCACAGCACGTTCTCATGGTAGCTGTCGTTCCACCACAAGGCGCAGTCCACCGTGATGCCGTCCTTCTCGCCGTGGATCATGATGGGCTCGGACAAGACAGCCTGCTTGGCACGGTCCAGATATCGCACGAAGGCCGCAATGCCGCCCTCGTAGAACAGCTCCACATCCTTCGTCTCCACGCCGCGCTGGTCCGACAGGAGAATGCGCACACCGGAATTGAGGAATGCCAGCTCGCGCAGGCGGTGTTCCAGCGTTGCGAAGTCGAACTCGGTCTTGGTGAAGGTGCCGGTCGACGGCGTGAAGGTCACTTCGGTGCCGCGGCGGCCCGGCGCACTACCCACTACTTTCAGCGGCGCATCAGGCTCGCCATGGGTAAAGCTCATGAAATGCTCCTTGCCGTTCCTGAAGATCGTGAGCTTCAGCTTGACGGAGAGCGCGTTGACAACCGAGACGCCCACGCCATGGAGGCCGCCTGAAACCTTGTATGAATTCTGGTCGAACTTTCCTCCGGCATGAAGCTGGGTCATGATGACCTCGGCAGCGGAAACACCTTCGCTGGTGTGGATATCGACGGGGATGCCACGGCCATTGTCGGTAACGGTCACCGAGCCTTCGGCATTGAGCGTCACGGTCACGCGGTCGGCATGGCCGCCCAGCGCCTCGTCGATGGCGTTGTCGACGACTTCATAAACCATGTGGTGAAGGCCCGAGCCATCATCCGTATCGCCGATATACATTCCGGGGCGTTTGCGCACTGCATCAAGTCCTTTGAGGACCTTGATCGAGTCCGCGCCATAGCTTTCGATCGGTGTGTTATCAGCGTCTGACATCAGCGTTCCATCACTTGTCTTACCGTTCCGTCTTCCACATGGAACACGGTTCCTTCTTCACCCGTCCCGTCGAACAGCTCGGCGTCCGTCCCGGTCATCCAGCTCTGGCTGCCGAGTGCTTCAAGCGCCCTCAGCAGGCTCATTCGCCGGGCCCGGTCGAGATGGGCCGCCACCTCGTCCAGAAGCAGCACCGGCGCCACGCCAATGCCTTCCTTCACAGCACGCGCCTGCGCCAAGATCAAGCCAATGAGCAGCGCCTTCTGCTCGCCCGTCGAGCATAGGCCGGCGGCCATGGCCCTGGGTCCGTGAACCACCGCCAGATCGCTCCGGTGGGGCCCTCTGAGCGTCCGCCCGGCTGCCCGGTCGAGGCCGCGCGAATCACGCAAAATCTTACGATATTCGTCCTCCACACGCACGGCCGGCGTGGTGGCAATATGGGCCTCGATTTCACCCTCGACCGAGACTTCGCTCCAGGGAAAAGAACTCTCGTCGCGGGCCAATGTTATATGGGTCTGGAGGGCTTCCAATCCAACCAGTCTTGCAGCGGCAATCGCTACTGCGGCCTCGGCCATATGGGCCTCGAGGCTCGAGAGCCAGGCCGTATCGGGGCGGGTTTCCTCCAGCAGCAGGTTGCGCTCGCGCATCACCTTTTCGAACACGAGGATGCGGGAGCCGTGCTCGGGGTCGAAGGCCGTCACCATCCGGTCCAAAAAGCGGCGACGGTCGGAGGCGGGGCCTGCGAAAAGCCGGTCCATGGCAGGGGTCAGCCACAGCATCCGCATGTAATCGCCCAGGGTCCCTGCGCTTTTCTGGGCCTCCCCGTCGATCACCACGAGGCGGCCTGTGGAATCGCCCGCCTCAGTTTGCCCGCTCCAGCCGGTGCCGAGCGTTACCGGGCCATGGACAGTGTCGATTTCGGCCGCGATCGCCCAGCTTCCAGCACTGCCCTGCCGGGCCAGTTCCTCGAACACGGCGCCGCGCAAGCCCCTGCCGGGCGCCAGAAGGGAAATGGCCTCGAGGATATTGGTCTTGCCTGCGCCATTGGCACCGCTCAGCGCCACAAGGCGCGTGCGCGCGTCAAAGCGCAACCCGGCATAGTTGCGAAAATCCGTGAGCGTCAGCCTGCGGATTGAAAGCGTGTGAGAATCGGCCACGGGGTGTGATTTACACCCGCATGGGCATCAGCACATAGAGGGCCTGATCGTCATTCGGATCGCGCACAATCGTTGGAGAACCGGCATCGGCCAGCTGGAACGTCATCGAGTCCGACTTTACCTGACCAGCGACATCCATGAGATAGCGAGAGTTGAAGCCGATATCGATGGGGTCTGCTTCATACTCGCAGGAGAGTTCCTCTTCCGCCGAGCCTGAATCCGGGTTGTTGACGGTAAGGACCAGCTTGCCGCTGCCGATCTGCAGCTTCACGGCGCGGCCCTTTTCCATCGAGATGGTGGAGACGCGGTCGACGGCGGAAGCGAAGGTCCTGGTGTCGATCTCGAGCTTCTTGTCGTTGTTGCGAGGAATGACGCGCTCATAATCCGGGAAGGTGCCGTCGATGAGCTTGGAAGTCAGCACAAGGTCTCCCGCCGCAAAGCGGATCTTGGAGGCGGAGAGTGCCACCTCGACGTTGCCATCGGCCGTTTCGAACAGCTTCACGACTTCGAGCACGGTCTTCCTCGGCACGATGACGCCCGGCATGCCCTTCGCACCCTCGGGCCTTGCGACCTGCGCCTGCGCCAGACGGTGGCCGTCGGTTGCCACTGCGCGCAGCATGTTTCCGGCGGCCACCTCATGCAGATAGATGCCGTTGAGATAATAGCGCGTCTCTTCCGTCGAAATCGCAAAGCGCGTCTTTTCGATCAGGCCTTTCAAGTCGGATGCCTTGATCTCGAAGCGGTTGGGAAATTCGCCTGCGGCAAGGTCCGGGAAATCCTCGTGCGGCAGCGCCTGCAAGGCAAAGCGCGATTTGCCGGCAAAGATCGCCACGCGCTGTCCATCACCCGCCTGGTCGAGTTCAAGCTGCGCGCCATCAGGGAGCTTTCGGACGATGTCGTAGAGCATGTGAGCCGGCACCGTTGTGGCGCCGCTCTGCCCCACTTCGGCGGAAACGCTTTCCACGATTTCGATGTCGAGATCGGTCGCCGTCAGCTTCAACAGGCCGTCGCCCGCCTGCAGCAACACGTTGGAGAGGATCGGAATGGTGTTGCGGCGCTCCACGACGCTCTGCACATGGGTGAGCGCCTTCAGGAAGGCTGACCTTTCGATCGTGACACGCATAACCGGACTATCCCTCGTTCTTCTGTTCCCGGCCCTCCGCCGGGCCGGAAACATTGGCGCGGATATTCGCTCAATTCAAGGGATATCGGGTGCTTATCCGCACCAGCGTCAGGCTTAGCTCAGCCCTGCTCCACGAGGCGGATCAGCAGCGCCACTTCGCGGGCCAGCTTGTCGTCGGTCTTGATCTGGCCTTCGATCTTCCGCACGGCATGGAGAACGGTCGAGTGATCGCGGCCTCCGAAGCGGCGGCCGATTTCGGGCAGCGAGCGCGCCGTCATCTTGTTGGCCAGATACATGCCGATCTGACGCGGCACCACCACGCTCCGCGCACGGCGCGGCGACAGGAGATCGATGCGGCCCACGTTGAAATGTCGGCCGACGATCTTCAGGATATCATCGATCTTGATGCGAGAGCCATCGGGCGTTGCCTGCATGTCGCGCAGCACCAGCGAGGCGAGATCGAGCGTCACCGCCGCCTGGTTGAACTGCTGGTACGCCGAGATGCGGTTCAAGGCGCCTTCCAGTTCACGGCCCGATCCGGTGATGCGGTTGGCGATGAATTCGAGTACGTCATCGGGGATGATGACGGAAGGATCTCGCTTCAGCATCAGGGCATACCGGCTCATCAGGATGCGCCGCCTTGTTTCGAGATCGGGAAGCTCGATATCGACGACGAGGCCGCCCATGAGGCGCGAGCGCATGCGCTGGTCGATGGCATCGAGCTGGGCCGGCGGCACGTCGGCGGCGACGATCACCTGGCGGCGCGAGTCGACCAGCGAATTGAAGGCATTGCAGAATTCCTGCTGCATGGTCTTGCCCTGCAAAAACTGGAAATCGTCAATTAGCAGGACATCGATCGCCGCGAACTGGTCCTTGAAGGAAATCGTGTCACGCTGGCGCAGCGCCATGACGAAATTGATCATGAAGCGCTCGGCGGTGAGGAACATCACCCTGCGGTCGGGCCGCCTGTCGCGGATGCGGTGGGCCACCGCCGAGAGCAGATGCGTCTTGCCG
>JBKJQU010000049.1:0-3821 GCA_046594995.1 Aestuariivirga sp. | reverse complement strand
ATCGAGCCGCCTGCGCCCGAACCTGAGCCGGAGCCAGAGACTCCGGCCGTGGCCGAGGTGGCGCTGCCTGAACCTGAGCCTGAACCTCAACCTCAGCAACCCCCCGCACCCACGGCTGCCGAAGAGCGCGCCCAGCGCCACGGCTGGTTCGCGCGCCTTACCGAGGGCCTGTCGAAGTCGTCGAAATCGATCACCGGGTCGATCACGTCCATCTTCACGAAGCGCAAGCTCGACAAGGATACGCTGCAGGATCTGGAAGACGTGCTGCTTCAGGCCGATCTGGGCTTGCCGATGGCGGAGCGCATTGTGAAGGCGGTCGCCACCGGCCGCTATGACAAGGAAATCGATCCGGAAGAGGTGAAACGCATCCTTGCGTCGGAAGTCTCCAAGGTCCTGAAGCCGGTCGAGGTGCCGTTCAACTTCGGCGCGGAGAAGCCCTTCATCATTCTCGTCGTCGGTGTCAATGGCGCGGGCAAGACGACAACCATAGGCAAGCTCGGCTCCATCGCGCGCGCCGAAGGCTTCAACGTGATGTTCGCCGCCTGCGACACATTCCGCGCGGCGGCTATCGAACAGCTCGCCGTCTGGGGCGGCCGCATCGGCGCGAAGATCGTGTCGCGTCCCACGGGTGCCGATGCCTCAGGCCTTGCCTTCGATGCCATGAAGGAAGCCAAAGAGACCGGCACCGACATTCTTTTCATCGACACCGCGGGCCGCCTCCAGAACAAGCAGTACCTGATGGACGAGCTTGACAAGATCGTGCGCGTCATCAAGAAGCAGGACGAGAACGCGCCCCATGCCGTGCTCCTCGTGCTTGATGCGACGACCGGGCAGAACGCCATGCAACAGGCCGATATCTTCTCGCAGGTCGCGGGCGTTACCGGCATCATCATGACCAAGCTCGACGGCACTGCGCGCGGCGGCATCCTTGTCGCCATTGCCGAGAAATTCAAACTGCCGGTCCATGCCATCGGCGTGGGCGAAAGGATCGAGGACCTTCAGCCCTTCGAGGCCGAAGCATTCGCCCGCGCCATTGCCGGACTGGAGGACAGATGACCAGCACCACCGAAGCGCCGAAGATGGGGCAGGGCCTGAAACTCCTGATCGAGATGGGGCCGCTTGTGGCCTTCTTCATCGCCAACTGGAAGGCCGGCATCTTCTGGGGCACCGGCATCTTCATGGTGGCGACGGTCATCGCGCTTGCCGTCTCGTGGATCATGACGCGCAAGATCGCGATGGTGCCTCTGGTCTCCGCCATCTTCGTTGCGCTGTTCGGCGCGCTGACGCTTTATCTGCAAAGCGATCTCTTCATCAAGGTGAAGGTAACACTCATCAACGCGCTGTTCGGCGCCGTGCTGCTGGGGGGCGTGGCCTTTGGCAAGAGCTATCTCAAGCTCATCATGGGCGAGGCGATGAAGCTTCCCGAAGAAGCCTGGCGCACGCTGTCCATCCGCTGGGGCGTATTCTTCTTTGCCATGGCTGGTCTCAATGAAGTGGTGTGGCGCAGCTTCACCACCGACCAGTGGGTGAACTTCAAGGTCTTCGGCCTGCTGCCCATCACACTCGTCTTCGCACTCGCAAACGCACCCTTCATGGCAAAGCACATGCAGGACGACGAGGCGAAGAGTTAGCGCAGACAAGGTAAAGTCCACTTAATAACTCTCCATGGCCGGGCTTGACCCGGCCACCCAGTGCCGACAACTTGCTCCCATGCCACAGGGACACACGTATATTCTTGCCAGCAAACGAAATGGCACGCTTTATATCGAAGTGACAACGGATTTATCAGCCCGAATCTATGCCCATCGCGAAGGCCGGGGCTCTGCATTCACCCGCAAGTATGGCGTGAAGATGCTGGTCTGGTACGAGACCTACGATATGGTCACAGACGCTATCCAACGTGAAACATCATTGAAGCGATGGCCCCGCAAGTGGAAACTCGATCTGATCGAGAAGTTTAATCTCGATTGGACCGATCTCTATGAGACACTTTGAAAGTCTGGGTGGCCGGGTCAAGCCCGGCCATGGAGAGTTTGTGAGTAGGCGAAGCGGGGGCATGGAAAGACTGAGCCTTACTTCGCATCGCCGAACTCGCCGGGCGGATTGCTGAAGGGCGCAAATTCTTTCAATCCCTCCACGCTGCGGTATTGCTCCAGCGCCCAGCGCACCGAGGGGAATGCAAGATCGTCCCACGGCATGTCATCCCAGCCGAAAAGCATCACCTCAAGGCTTTCAGGTCCTGCGGAGAAAGTCTCTTCTCCCAGATGCGCGAGATACATGATCTGCACCTGCGCGATGCGGGGGATGGTATAGACCGCCAGCAGCCGGTCGATCACGATTGCAGCATTGGCCTCCTCCATCGCTTCGCGCCGTGCGGCCTGTTCCGCCGTCTCGCCCACTTCCATGAAGCCGGCGGGAAGGGTCCAGAATCCGATCCTCGGTTCGATGGCGCGGCGGCACATGAGGATGCGTCCCCGGTGCCTCACGATCGAACCCGTCACGATCTTGGGGTTCACATAGTTGATGAAACCGCATGTGGTACAGACGTCGCGCTCATGCGTGTCGCCGTCTGGGACGCGGCGGTGAAAGTCAACGAGGCTGGAGGGCATGTTCGTCATTTGTCAAGTGTTGCATTCCGTGCGCGGATCATCTTAACTGATTTCAAGAGCAGGGGCATCCACCTAAGAATTGCCGGTCTTCTTTTCGCTTGCAGCAGAAATTTCGAGCCGCTAGGACAACGCGGCTCTGGTGGAGAGGCAATCATCCACACTGCAGGACAAAGGCAAAAGCCGGCGGCAGGCAACAGAGTACATCGATCGGTTGATCCATGCAGATCGCCGGCGGGCAGGAGAAGGGGCTAATGACGACAACCAAGGACGTGAAACAGTTCTCGCGTTCACCATCGCATTTGCTGAAGCGCGCGGCGCAATATGCAAACCTGATCTACATGGGGGAAGTTGGCAAGTCGGGGCTCACGCACCGCCAGTTCACCGTGCTTCTCGCGGTGGACAGTAATGATGGCAAGAGCCAGACCGAACTCGTGAAGCTTACCGGCATCGACCGCTCGACACTGGCCGATCTCGTGGCGCGTCTTCTTGCGCAGGGCTATCTGCAGCGCAAGCGCACCAAGGACGACGGCCGCACCAATGCGATCCGTATCACCGCCATCGGCAAGAAGATGCTGAAGTCGGCGCAGCCCGGAGCGGACGAAGTCGACCGCCAGCTGCTGTCGCTGATCTCATCGGCCGACCGCAAGGGCTTCATCGACAATCTCGGCATTCTCGCCGCCGAGATGGACAAGATCGAGGAAAAAGAACCGCCACGGCCCGCACGCAAGATCAAGTCGCGCAAGCGCGCCTGAAGCTTCAAAAACCGCGACATGATGAGGCCGGAGTCTTCTCCGGCCTTTTGTTCATTCAGCGATAGATGCGCTCTCGAAAACAAGAGGCCAATGCCGCGCATTGCGGGCCCATGGCAGCGGTTCCGTCACTGTCCGGAAAACAGGCTGCCGTCTGATCTGCCAAGGCCTTCAGCAGCGGCGGCACTAGCCGCCCCGTCACGCTGAAGGCGCGGGCCGCCACGGGCGCCAGCGTGGCGAGCGACAATTCAAGCATCTCTCCCGCCTTCTCATGCTTGCTCCAGGCCGCGAAGACGGGCGAGGCCACGTCATCCTGGCCGAAGCCGCCGGATTCAGAGCCGGGCAGCAGCGTTGGCATCGCCAGCATGCGGAGTTCCTCCTCATAGCCCACCATCGCCATGGGAAGGCAGCCCAAGTAGCTGCGGCCCTCTGGATAGCCGAGGAAGGGCGGCAGCAGCGATAC
>JBKJQU010000012.1:0-3512 GCA_046594995.1 Aestuariivirga sp. | reverse complement strand
CGGTGTCATTTCACCAACGTCACTGCAACAACATAACGGGAGGACAACATGACCAAGATCTGGAGTACGGACCGGCGGGGGCTGCTCAAAGCCGGCGGCATGGCATTGGCGGGGCTGACCCTGGCGCCACGCCTGTCGTGGTCGGCGGAGGGCGATACGCTGCGGTTTCGCGCCGCCTCGGATTTCCAGGTGCTGGACCCCAAGGGCATCATCGGCGAACTCGACGACATCATTCCACGGTGCACGCAGGTGACGCTGATCCGCCTGGGCGATATGCGCGAAGGCAACGAAACCTCGAACTGGGGTGCCGAAAAGATTGAATGGATCGACCCGCAGAAGATCGCCTTCACGCTGCGCGAGGGCCTTGCATGGAACAATGGCTTTGGCCCGGTGACGGCGGAAGACGTGAAGTTCTCCTTCGAGCGCATCGCAGGGAGCGATTCCGCCTGGGCCTATCAGTTCGAAAAACTGGAGAAGGTCGAGGTGATCGACGCGCGCTCAGGCATCATTCACCTGAAGCAGCCTTTCAAGCCCTTCTGGGTGATCGCACTGCCCTATTACGGCGGGCACATCGTGTGCAAGGCGGCTGTGGAAAAAGCCGGCGGCAGCTACACGACCGAGATCCCGGCACAGTGCGGACCCTTTCTCCTCGACAAGTGGGAGCAGAACCAGAAGGTCACGCTCGTTGCCAACCCGGACTGGACGGGGCCGAAGTCGGACTTCAATCGAATCGAGATCTTCATCGTCGGCGACGATCAGGCGGCCCTCCTCGCCTATGAGGCGGATGCCTTCGATTTCACGCGTGTCGCGGTCAGTTCCGCCAAGCAGCTGAAGGAGAAGCTGCCCGCGGGTGCCGCGATGATCGAGGCGCAATCGACCCGCTATGCCTGGCTCACGATCAACATGAACAGCCCGCAGCTTGCTGATGCCCGCGTCCGCAAGGCGATCCAGTATGCCTATGACGGGGATGCCGTCCTTCAGGGCGCTTACGACGGGCTCGTCTCGCGCTCTGCGGGCGTCGTGCAGCCCGGCACCAAGTTCGCGCGCGGAAAGAACATCATCGCGGCACGCGACGTCGAAAAGGCCAAGGCGCTGCTGGCGGAAGCGGGCGCCACCGGCCTCAAGCTCAATCTCGTGGCGCTGACTGATTCGACCTCGCAGGCGATTGCCCAGATCGTGCAGGCAAACCTTGGCGAGGCCGGGATCACCGTCGAGATCCAGCCGACCGAGGATGCAGCCTATTGGGCGCTTGGCGACAAGACGCAAGGCGACACCTACAAGACGCTGGAACTGGTGCTGATGAACTTCGCGGGCGGCATCGACCCGACCGAGAACCTCGTGTGGTTCCGTCCCGGCCAGATCGGCGTCTACAACTGGTCGTTCTTCGACAGCAAGGAGTTCGAGGACCTCTACCAGCAGGGCGTGGTCGAGCAGGACGATGCCAAGCGCAAGGCGATCTTCAACCGCATGGAAGACCTGATGGAGGACTCGGGCGGCTTCATCTTCATCTGCTTCGAGCCGCATCTGGTGATCCATGACGCGAACCTGAAGCCGGTGATCCTCGCGGATGGCCATCCGAACCCGACCATGTTCAAGAAGATCTGAGGTCAGAAGGCGCAGGGGGGAGTGCCCCTGCGCCGACACGCCATGAAGACGGTCAAGTCCGCTCCGAAATTCCGCCGCGTTGCCCCTGAAGAGCGCCGCGACCTGCTCATCAAGGCAGGTCTCGCCTGTCTGGCGCGTGGCGGCATTCTCGGCTTCACCATCGACCAGATCTGTGCGGAGGCGCATGTCTCGCGCGGCCTCATCACGCATCACTTCAAGTCGAAGGACGGGCTTCTCGCCGCGATTTATGAACGCATGATCGGTCGGCTGCTGAGCGTGGTCGAGGCACCGGATGGAGGAACCGATCACATCACGGCGATCATCGATGCCGCCTTCGCTCTTGATGCCATGAACCGCGACAGTCTCCGGATCTGGCTGGCCTTGTGGGGCGAGATCGCCAACAATCCCGCACTGCTCAAGACACACCGCAAGCAATATGCGCGTTATCGCGGCGGCGTCGAGGCGGCCCTCAGCGCAATGGCGCGGGAGCGCGGGCGCGATGTGGATGTGCCCTTCGTGGCCATGATGTTCATCTCGCTGGTCGACGGATTGTGGCTCGAATGGTGCATCGACCCCAAGCAGATTCCGGAGCGCGATGCGAAGGAAGCCTGCTACCGCCTGCTCGAACCCTTCTTCGGCAGGATGAGGTGAAGAGCTAGCGGCGGCCCAGAACTTCGACGAGGCCAGCGCAGAGGATGAGGATCGTGCCGGTCAATTCCATGGCGCCGAACTGTTCGCCCGAGAACAGCGCCGCTGTAACGGCACCCGCCAGTACCTCCGTCATCAGCAAGATACCGACGCGGCCTGGATCGATCCGCTGCGCCGCCCAGAGCACCATGAAATTTGGCGGTACGAAGAGGACCATCGCAAAGAGGATTGCCCATGGCAGTCCCTGGCCAAGATTCGAGAGATGACCGATCGGCGAGCCCAGCGCTGCGGCGGCGGCGGCCACAGCGACGGACGAAATGATGCCGCCGATGCAGAAGGTGAAGACAGGCAGCGACACGCCCCGCGATGGCTTGAAGAAGCTCCGCATTGTGCCTGCCGCCCACAGCATGCCGCTGAGCAGCGCCAGCCAGTCGCCCGCATTGCGCGGCAGGGGCAGACCTTCCTCGAATCCCAATATAAAAGCCATGCCGGCAAAGCCGAAGGCCATGGCGAGGCCTCGGCTGACTGTCAGGCGTTCGCCCAGGAACGCGAGGCCCGCGAGCGTGCTCCATACAGGAGTGAGGTAGAACAGCAGGATGGCATGGATGACATCCGTCATCACCAGGCTGACGGTGTAGAGCGTGAAAGCGAGGCCCAGCAGCGTGCCGTTGACAAGCGCGCTGCCAAATCCATCCCATGCGGACTTCCGCCACAACCAGGGCAAGGGCGTTGCAGCCGCGACCACAAAGAAGATGACGCTCACCCACGCCCCGCCGATGCCCATCTGTTCCAGCCATCGCAGGGGATACCAGAAGCCGCCCCATGCCGCGCCCGAAATTGCCACGGCAAGAGACGGCAACAGTACCTGTCTTTGTGATGGAGACGCGATATTGCTCATCGGCATATGGATCGGGCAAAGCGCCGGCAGCCGCATGATGCAGCGATCAATTTCGCCATGAACTGGAGTTCCCTGGTGGAATGTTAGCGAGCTTGGCTGGATGCTCGCCCAAGCCATGGCGTAACACAAGAGCCATCAAGGCAGCATCCGAACTGACGTAGCGGGCAATTTGGCGCTTGTACCGGATTTCTCTTTTAGCTAGCACATTTGCCATGAAAAATCGCGCCGTCAGGACAAGCATCGAGAAGACTCGCCGCCAAGATCTGGTGAAAGCGGCCTACCTGACTTTTCTCGAACACGGCATGCAGGGCATGACAATGGCCCGCATCGGCGAGCGGGCCGGCATGTCCCACGGAATCGT
>JBKJQU010000451.1:0-6260 GCA_046594995.1 Aestuariivirga sp. | reverse complement strand
ACTGCTGAAGCGGATCGATGCCGATTTCGGCCCGGATGCGAAGCTGAAGCAGCTTTCGGTCGCGCAGAAACACATGGTGGAAATTACCCGCGCTCTGAGCCATGAGGCCTCCGTAATCATCATGGATGAGCCGACTGCGGCCCTGTCCCGCAACGAGATCGACGATCTTTTCCGCATCATCGCGCAGTTGAAGGCGGAAGGCCGCGCCGTCATCTTCATTTCCCACAAGTTCGATGAAATCTTCCGCGTGGCGGATACCTTCGTGTGCCTTCGCGATGGCGAGAAGGTCGGCAGCGGCAGGATTGCGGACGTGACCGAGGCAAAGCTCGTCAGCCTCATGGTCGGCCGCCCCATCGACCAGGTGTTCCCCAAGCGCGACATCGCCATCGGTGGCACGGTGCTGAAAGTCGTGGGCCTCTCGAACGCCACCGAATTCGCCGATATCTCATTCGAGCTCCGCCGTGGCGAAATCCTCGGCTTCTATGGCCTTGTCGGCGCGGGCCGTTCCGAAGCGATGCAGTGCCTGTTCGGAATGACGCCGGCATTGAAAGGCAGCGTGACGCTCAACGGACAATCCCTCAGAATCTCTTCACCGGGCGATGCCATTGCCGCAGGCATCTCATATGTTCCCGAAGACCGGCAGGAGCAGGGCGCGGTGCTGCCGCTCGGCATCCGCGAAAACATCACGCTGGCCTCCATCGCCTCGCATGTTAAAAATCTCTTCGTGTCGCGCCCCTCGGAACTGCAGGACGTGAGGATGCTCGGAAAGCGCCTCGATGTCCGTGCCGCGCATTGGGAGCAGCGGCTGGGCGAGCTTTCGGGCGGCAACCAGCAGAAGGTCGTCATCGCGAAATGGCTTGCGGCCAAGCCCAAGGTCATCATTCTCGACGAGCCGACCAAGGGTATCGACGTCGGCTCCAAGGCCGCGGTTCACGACTTCATCGGTGAACTGGCGGAGGAAGGCCTTGCCGTCATTCTGGTCAGCTCGGAACTCCCTGAAATCATGGGCCTCGCCGACCGCGTGGTAGTGATGCAGGAAGGCCGCATCGCTGAACTCTTCACGCGCGGTTCATGGTCCGCCGAAGAAATCGTCGCCGCTGCAACCGGCGCACGGAAAGCCGCATGATCTCCTTCCTCAAGAATCGCGAGGCCGCACTTGCCGTCATCATCGGCGCGATGATTGCCGCCATTGGCATCTATGCGCCCGCTTTCGTGTCCCTCGACAATATCATCCGTGTACTGAACGATACTTCGATCCTCGCCATGCTGGCGCTCGCCCAGATGATGGTGATCCTCACCCGCGGCATCGATCTGTCGACGGCCTCCACCCTGGCGCTCGCGGGAATGATTTCCGCCTCGCTGGCACAAATCCAGCCTGATCTTCCCGTCATCGCCTATATTGCGCTTGCCATTGCCGTCGGCATCGTCCTCGGCCTCATCAACGGCGGGCTGATTTCGTTTCTCGTCATTCCGCCCATTGTCGTCACGCTCGGCACGCTGGCCGTCTATCGCGGCATGATCGTCGTCTATGGCGGTGGCAATCAGGTGAATTCATCCGAGATGGGCGACACGTTCCAATCCTTCCCGAAAATCACGCTGTTCGGCCTGTCCACCATCTTCTGGATCATGCTGGTGGTGTCGCTTGGGGTCTGGCTGTTCCTGACGATGACGCGCACGGGCAGGGGGCTCTATGCGGTCGGCGGCAACCCGGTCGCCGCGCGTTATTGCGGCATCGACCTGCCGCGCCAGCAGTTCCTCGTTTACACCGTCTCGGGAGCCATCTCGGGCCTCTGCGGCTATCTCTGGGTGTCGCGCTATGGCGTAGCCTATTCCGAAATCGCGTCAGGCTATGAGTTGACAGTCATCGCGGCCTGCGTCATCGGCGGCGTCTCGATTGCGGGCGGCGTTGGCAGCGTTGCCGGAACCCTGTTGGGCGCGCTGTTTCTCGGTGTCATCGTCAATGCCCTTCCGGTCATGCAGATCACGCCCTTCTGGCAGATGGCGATCTCGGGCGCGGTCATCCTCGCCGCCGTCGTCGTCAATGCCCGCGCCGAAAAGCGCGGCGTGAAACTCATCCTGCCGGAAGCACGGCGCGCCGCGGGAGCCGCGAAATGAACGTAGCCACTCGCCAGGCTATTGCCGATGCAGCGCCACGCCGCCTGTCTGACTGGCTATTGCGCTGGGAAACGATCCTCGTCGTCCTGCTTGTCATCGTCATCGTCGGCAACACGGCCATCTCGCCATACTTCCTCGACATCTACAATCTGTCTGACGCCACCTATAACTTCTCCGAGAAGGCCATCGTGGCGCTCGCCATGGCGCTTCTCATCATCACGCGCGAAATTGATTTGTCCGTTGCCGCAATCATCGCGCTGGCGTCACTGGCAACGGGCCTCGCGTCGGAAGCGGGTGCACCGCTGGTCGTCATTCTGCTGGTCGGGCCTGCCGCCGGCATCGTCTGCGGCGCCTTCAATGGCTTCCTCGTTACGCGCATCGGCCTGCCGTCCATCGTCGTCACCATCGGCACCATGTCGCTCTATCGAGGCCTCGCGCAGGTGGTTTTGGGCGATCAGGTCATCAAGCAATACCCGAAGGACTATACTGCCATCGGCCAGAGCTATCTCGTAAGCTGGCCGCCGCTGCCCTGGTCCTTCGTGATCTTTCTCGTGCTGGCCGTTGTCTTCGGCATCGTCCTTCACAAGACGGCCTTTGGCCGCAAGCTCTATGCCATCGGCAACAATCCGATGGCGGCGAAATTCTCCGGAATCCCGGTCGAGCGAATCCGTTTCCTGCTCTTCGTGCTGACGGGCCTGCTGGCGGGCCTCGCTGCCACGCTTCTCACCGCGCGCATCGGCTCCACGCGCCCCAACATCGCACTCGGCTGGGAGCTCGAGATCATCACCATGGTCATCCTCGGCGGTGTCTCGATTGCCGGCGGCTCGGGCACGATCCCCGGTGTGGTGTTGGCGGTGTTCATCCTCGGCCTCATAACCTTCGGCCTGTCGCTGGTGAATGTGCCGGGCATCGTCATCAGCGTCATTCTCGGCTGCCTGCTGATCGTGTCCATCGCCGCGCCCATCCTCATGCGCCGCGCGCTCGGCAAACGTCAGGCGTAAGCGTCAGTACAGCCCGCTGACGCGCGCCCTCAGCGTCACCAGTGCCAGCACAGTGTCGATGGTCGGCGTGGGCGTTGCCGTGATGCGGCCAAGTTCCTGAACCGATTTCACCAGCGCATCGATCTCCATCGGCCGTCCGGCATCGAGGTCCTGCAGCATCGAAGTCCGATGCGCGCCAACGGCCGCGCCCCCGTCAATGCGGCGTTCGACTTCGATGGGAAACGTCACGCCAAGCTTTTCGGCAATCGCCTGCGCTTCGATCATCATGCGCCGCGCCACATCGCGCGTGCCCGGATCGGTGCACAGCACGTCGAGCATCGCATGTGTAAGTGCTGAGATCGGATTGAACGACAGGTTGCCCCAGAGCTTCACCCAAATCTCATCGCGAAGCCTGGGCCGCACGGGCGCTTTCAGCCCTGCGGATTGCAGCGCCTGCGACAAAGCCACGGCACGGTCTGATTTCGAGCCATCGGGTTCGCCCAGCGAAAAGCGATTACCCTCGATATGTTTGATGGTGCCGGGCGTGCTGACCTCGGCTGCCGGATAGACGACGCAGCCCAGCACGCGGTCTGGTCCGAAACCGTCCCATTGCACATTGCCGGGGTCGACGCTCTGAAGCCTTGTCCCTTCGAGCGCCCCGCCGATCTTGTGGAAATACCACCATGGCACGCCGTTCACGCCGCTCACGATTGTGGTGTGGCCGCCAATCAGCGGCTGCATGGCAGCAACCACCGGCGGCACCGAATGCGCCTTGAGGGTGACGATCACATAGTCCTGCACGCCAAGCTCTGCCGGATCGGCACTGGCGCGGACTTTCACGGTAACAGGCTCTTTGCCCTCTTCGATCAACGTGAGGCCCTTCGCTCGCATCGCCGCCAGATGCGGCCCCCGCGCCACGAGGCTTAACTCCACTCCGGCCTGCGCCAGCTTTGCGCCCATGTATCCGCCGATGGCGCCCGCGCCGAAGATGCAGATCTTCATTGCGGCGAAAGGCCAAGCTTTTCGGCAAGCCCGATGCGTTGCAGCTTGCCGGTGGCACCCTTCGGAATTTCTTCGAGGATGATGATGCGCTTCGGCACCTTGAAGTCCGCCATGCGGCTTGCCGCGAAGTCGCGAATCTCGCGCTCCGTTGCTGTATGGCCTTCGCGCAGCACCACAGCGGCAGCGACTTCTTCACCGAGCTTCGGATGCGGCATGCCGAAGGCCACCACCTGCACGATTGCCGGATGGTCCAGCAGCACGCCATCGACTTCGAGCGGGCTGATCTTCTCGCCGCCGCGGTTGATGATCTCCTTCAACCGCCCGGTGAGGCTCAGGTAACCTGCATCATCGAGCGCACCCTGATCGCCGGTGCGGAACCATCTCTGTCCGTCCACCTCGAAGAAGCTCTTGGCGTTGGCGTCAGGATTGCCCTCATAGCCCGGCGTCACGTTACCACCTGAGATCACCACTTCGCCTGTGCCGTCGATCAGCCGATTCTCCGCCTCATGCGCGATCTGCAACAGCGGTCCGGCGGCAAGCCCCACCGATCCCGGTTTTTGCGCGCGCGGCGGAAGCGGGTTACTCGCCATCTGGTGCGTGGCCTCCGTCATGCCATAGGCCTCGATCACCGGCGCCTTGAAGGTCTTCGCCAGTTCCAGCATCACCTGTGCGGGAAGCGATGCGGAAGACGACCTGATGAAGCGCAGGGGCACGGCATCGATCACATCCTGATTGCGCGCGGCGCGGCTGAGGATCGCCTGATGCATGGTGGGCACCGCAGTGTACCACGTGGGGCTTGCGTCCTTCATCCAGCCAAAGAATTTCAGCGCATCGAAACCGGGCGCACACCAGATCGAGGCACCCGCGGCGAGAGACGACGTCACCGCCGCGATAAGCCCATGAATATGGAAAAGCGGCATCACGTTCAGGCAACGGTCAACCGGTGTCAGCGCCAAAGAAGCGCCAATGTTGCGCGCCGATGCCACGAGGTTCCGCTGCAGCAGCGGTACGATCTTCGGGCGCGATGTGGTGCCAGAGGTGTGGAGGATCAGCGCGATATCGTCGGGACCAGGGGCCGGCGCCGGCGCGCCGTTGCGTGCCGAAGGACCCGACAGCGAGAACTGTCCCGCCGGAAGGTGAACGCCGGTCTCAAGCCGCAGAATGCTGATACCGCAGGCATTCGCCGCTGCAACCGCAGCCCCCTCGTGCCCCGCCAGCACCACCAGCGCCTTGGCTTTCAGGTCCTTCAGATAGAACTCGAACTCTTCCTGCCTGTAGGCCGGGTTCAACGGTGCCGTCACCGCCGATTGCGCGATGGTGATGAAGGCTGTCGCCATCTCCGGCCCGTTCGGCAGCACAATGGCCACCCTGTCGCCCGCGCCAATGCCGAAGCCGCGCAACTGTTCCGCAACGCGCGATGCCAGTTCACGCAAGGCCCCATAGGTCAGCCACGCGCGCCCCGGCGCGCCGATCGCAAGTGAGTTGGCATCCTGATCGGCCAGCAGGCCCGCAAGTGTGGCAGTCATGTCTTGATCTCTCTCGATAGTGGCAAGCCGGAACCTAGCGCGATGCCGCGTAATACGCGACCTTGCGCTCAAGATAGGCCAGGAATTCCGAAATCGTGAAGGTCAGCCCGAAAAGCCGCGCCACGAGATCGATATTGCCGTTCAGCGGTTCTGGCGTCGGGCGTTTTAATGTTCTGCCTGCTATAGCCTCCGTGTCATCATTCTTGCCAGGAGATGTTTCATGGCCCACTTCGTGATCCCCGCGCCGCCCGTTCCATCAATTCCCGTCAGCGGCGGGGGCGCGTTCCCGGTACGCCGCGTCTATTGCATTGGGCGCAATTACGCCGCGCACGCGGTGGAGATGGGTCACGATCCCGATCGCGAATCGCCCTTCTTCTTCCAGAAGAACCCGAACAACCTCGATTCGTCTGGCGAGTTTCCCTATCCGCCGCATTCCTCCGACGTGCATCACGAAGTCGAACTCGTCGTGGCGCTGAAATCCGGCGGCACCAATATCCCGCTCGACAAGGCGCTCGGCCATGTCTGGGGCTATGCGGTGGCGCTCGACATGACGAGGCGCGACCTTCAGGGCGAAGCCAAGAAGCAGGGCCGCCCTTGGGAAATCGGCAAGGCCTTCGAACGTTCCGGCCCCGTGGGT
>JBKJQU010000119.1:0-3220 GCA_046594995.1 Aestuariivirga sp. | reverse complement strand
CCGCTTCGAAAATGGCACGGGCCTGCATTTCGGCGATTTCGGGATAGGTGATGGCAAGCCGGACACCGCGATGGCCGAGCATGGGATTGAATTCGTGCAACTCAGCGATTCGGGCGCGCAGGGCCCCCTCATCGGCCCCCATGGACTGCGCCACCTCGGCGATCTCGTGATCGGCCTGCGGCAGGAATTCGTGCAGTGGGGGATCCAGCAGGCGGATGGTGACGGGAAGCCCCGCCATGATCTCGAACAGTTCGATGAAGTCCTTGCGCTGCATCGGCAAGATCTTTGCGAGTGCCGCGCGCCGTGCGGCCGGTTTGTCGGCAAGGATCATCTCGCGCACGGCGATGATGCGGTCAGCGTCGAAGAACATGTGCTCGGTGCGGCAGAGGCCGATCCCCTCGGCACCGAAGTCACGCGCGGTTCTGGCATCTTGCGGCGTTTCTGCATTGGCTCTCACACCCATGCGGCGCACGCCATCAGCCCAGACCATAAGTTGCGCGAAATCGCCCGAGAGTTCCGGCTTGATGGTGGCGACCTCGCCCTTCATCACCTGCCCTGTCGTGCCATCGATGGTGATGATGTCACCCTTTCGCAGCACGACGCCCATCGCAGTTAACGTACCGGCCTGATAGTCGACGCGGACCTGGCCCGCGCCCGAGACGCAAGGCTTGCCCATGCCGCGCGCTACGACGGCCGCGTGAGATGTCATGCCGCCGCGGGTCGTCAGGATTCCTTCGGCGGCATGCATGCCATGAATGTCCTCCGGGCTTGTTTCCACGCGCACGAGAATGACGCGGTGGTTGAGCGCCTTCAGCCGCTCGGCCTCGCCGGAATCAAACACAATCTGGCCCGATGCGGCACCGGGCGACGCGGGGAGCCCGGTGGCGATGATGTCACGCTTCGCTTTCGGATCGAGTGTCGGATGCAGCAACTGGTCGAGAGAGGCAGGATCGATCCGCATCACCGCTTGGGAAGTGGTGATCAGCCCCTCTTCCGCCATGTCGACGGCGATCTTCAAGGCCGCCTTCGCTGTGCGCTTTCCGGTGCGGGTCTGCAGCATCCAGAGCTTGCCGTCCTGGATGGTGAATTCCATGTCCTGCATGTCACGGTAATGGGCTTCGAGTCTGTCGAAGGCAGCGCTCAACTCAAGGAAGGTTGATGGCATGAGGGATTCGAGCGAGGGCGCCTCGCTTGCCGCCTCGATCCGCGCACGCTCCGTGATGTTCTGTGGCGTACGGATGCCGGCGACCACGTCTTCGCCTTGCGCATTCACAAGGAATTCGCCGTAGAGTTCCCTGATGCCCGTCGAAGGGTTGCGCGTGAAAGCCACGCCCGTGGCGCTGGTCTCGCCCATGTTGCCAAACACCATGGCCTGCACGTTGACAGCGGTGCCCCAGTCCTCGGGGATATTGTTGAGCTTGCGGTAGGTGATGGCACGCGCACCGTTCCAGGATTTGAATACGGCGCCGATGGCACCCCAGAGCTGCTCGCCCGCATCCTGCGGGAAGGGATGGCCGATCGCTTCAAGGACCAGCGCCTTGTAGCGCGCGACCAGGCCCTGCCATTCCTCGGCTGTGATCTCGTTATCGAGTGCATAGTCCTTCTCGTCCTTGTAACCGCCGAGGATATCCTCGAATTCGGCATGGTCCACGCCCAGCACCACATCGGAATACATTGAGATGAAGCGGCGGTAGCTGTCATAGGCAAAGCGCCGGTCGCCGGAGCGCGACGCGAGGCCTTCGACCGTCACATCGTTCAGCCCGAGGTTCAGCACCGTGTCCATCATGCCGGGCATCGAGGCCCTGGCACCCGAGCGCACAGAGACGAGCAGCGGATTGGCGACATCGCCGAACTTCGCGCCTGCGATCTTCTCCACAGCGCTAAGTGCGGCCTTCATCTGGTCTTCAAGGCCCGGCGGCAACGCGCGGTCATTGGCATAATATGCGGTGCAGACTTCGGTGGAAATCGTGAAGCCCGGCGGCACGGGCAGGCCCAGATTGGCCATTTCGGCAAGGTTCGCACCCTTGCCGCCCAACAACGCCTTCATGCCGGCATCGCCCTCGGCACTTCCGCCGCCGAAACGGTAGACGAATTTTACGGAATCACGGGCCATGGCATACCACTCTCATGAACAGGAGTTCTAGTCGCGGGTAGCGGGCGGCGGCCCACCAAAAGTAAAACCACAGTTAAGTGATTTGTGCAATGCAATATCGAAGTCGCATGACATCAACCTCAAGCGGCTGCAATCACCACCGGCCGCCTGGGGTTCCGCACATAGAGAATCCACAGCGCGATGCCTAGATTCAGCACGTTCCAAGCCACGCCATTGAGGAAGGCCAGCGTATAGGAACCGGTGAGGTCGTAGATCTCGCCCGACATCCAGCCGCCCACCGCCATGCCGAACACCGTTGCCGTCAGCACCATGGAGATACGGGTTCCGGCCTCGCGCGCCGGAAAATGGTCGCGGATGATCATCGCATAGCTCGGCACAATGCCGCCCTGCGCCAGTCCAAAAATGGCGGAGACGACATAGAGCGAGGCCAGCCCGTCGAAGGGGATATAGAACAGCAGTGCCAGCATCTGCAGGAAGGAGCCCGCGATCAGGGTTGCCAGCCCGCCGATCCTGTCGGCAATCAGCCCTGAAACAAGGCGGCTCACCACGCCAAACCCCAGCATGATCGAGAGCATTTCTGCACCGCGCGCCGGGCCATAGCCTAAGTCCGCGCAATAGGCGACGATATGGACCTGCGGCATTGACATGGCGACGCAGCAGGACAGCCCCGCCAGTATGAGGGCCGGATAGAGCAGCGGATGCTTCGGCAACAGGCCCTTGGCGCCATCGGCGCGGCTTGCCGGACTTGCGGTATCGTCGAAATGCGGGCGGCGCTTCAGGAACTGCGCCAGAGGCAGCATCACCGCGATGCAGATGATGCCGATCACGATATAAGTGTTGCGCCAGCCATAGGCGGCGATGCCTGCCTGCATGAAGGGCGGCCACATGGTGCCGGCCAAGTAGTTGCCGCTGGCGACGATTGCCACCGCGACGCCGCGCCGCTTCAGGAACCACTGCGAGGTATCGGCCACCAATGGGCCGAAGGTGGAGGCGCTGCCCAGGAATCCGATGAACACGCCCTGCACCACCAGCAACTGCCAATAGCTTTGCGAGAATGCCGCGAGGATGAAGCCCAAGCCCAGCGCCACACCGCTGATCGACACCGGC
>JBKJQU010000220.1:0-4685 GCA_046594995.1 Aestuariivirga sp. | reverse complement strand
CCAAGACAATGCCATCAGCCGCAGCTATGTTTGTAAAGTGATGAAAGTTCTCTGGGAACCCGTGCGGTCTGTTGATGTCTAAGAGGGACACGTTCTTGCTCAAATACAGGTTTACATCGCGTCATCTGACAATGAGACGTAACGGAAGGCTGACAACCGCCTTCTGGATGTATTTTTTTGGATTGTTATTACCCTTGGTTGCGCATGCTCAGGAGGTATCACCCTCAGGCTACCAACCGCCGCAATTCCGCACGCCTGTAGAGACCTCGGCACCGGCATTGCCAGACGGCACCGAACTCCGCTTGATCGCGGACGCCGATTTCGCACCTTTCAGCTTCATATCCGCTTCCGGTGCGCCGGCCGGCCTTTCAATCGAATTGTCGCTTGCAGCCTGCACCGAACTGAAAATCCGCTGCACCGTCACCGCGCTGCCTTTTGATGCAGTGATCCCGGCCCTGCAGAGCGGCGAGGGTGACGTTGTGGTGACAGGCCCGCGGCTGACGGAGGAAACCTTGCGCGCCACCGCGATGACGCGGCCATACTTCCGCATCATGGGCCGCTTCGCCGTCCAATCCGGCAGCGCGCTGAAGGCAGCCGACTCTGGCAGCCTGACTGGCCGCCGTGTTGGCGTGGTGAAGGACACCCTTCATGCCCAATGGCTTGAGGCCTATTACGGCAGCTCCGACATCATACCCTTCGAGGATGCCAAGGCGGCTGGTGAAGCCCTGCGCACGGGCGGCATCGATACCCTGTTCGGCGATAATCTCGCGATGATCTACTGGGTTTCCGGGCAGGTTGCCGCCAATTGCTGCCGCGTGCTGGACGGAGCCTTCTCGGACTTCGACCATTTCAGCCGCAATTTGGCTTTCCTGGTGCGGCGCGACCGGCCTGACCTTCGCGCAGCCTTCGATTATGGTCTCGATATGGCGCAGAAGAACGGCACCACGGCAAAGATCATCAAGGCCTATGTGCCCTTGAGCCCATGGTGAGCGATACCTTCCGCCTCGCTTCCTGTGAGTGCTGCAAGGTTCGTTTCCTTGTGCGCCAATTCTGACGATATGCCGCTCAGGATGTCACTCACCAGGGTGGGGCCCCTGTAGACGAGGGCTGAATAGACCTGCAACAGGCTGGCACCTGCCCTGATCTTCGAAACTGCGGCCGCCGCATCGTGAATGCCGCCAACGCCGATCAAAGGAATGGCACCCTTGGTGAGCAGGTAGAGTTTCGCCAGCTCCAGGGTCGAAAGCGCAAACAGCGGCTTTCCGGACAGGCCGCCCTGTTCATTTGCCAGAGCTGAGCGGAGACCCTCCCGGCCCAGCGTGGTGTTGGACACGATAATGCCATCGACGCTGCCGCCCGCGCACGAGAGCGCAATATCTTCCAACTCATCATCACGAAGATCCGGCGCGACCTTCAGCAACATCGGCGGTTTCGTAGACTGTTTCGAACGCGCTTCATTCACCCGTACCAAAAGCGCGCCCAGTTCGGCGCGCGATTGCAAGGCGCGGAGGCCTGGCGTGTTGGGGGAAGAAATGTTGACGGTGAAATAGGACGCCAGATGCGAAAAGGCCTCGATGCCCTTCACATAGTCGGCAATCCGGTCTTCGGAATCCCTGTTGGCGCCGATATTGACACCAACAATCCCCTGGCGGTGCAGGCGCGATTCAAGGCGCTTCAACGCTGCAGCATGGCCTTCGTTGTTGAAACCCATGCGGTTGATCACCGCTTCGTCTTCGCTGAGCCGGAAGACACGCGGGCGCGGATTGCCCGCTTGCGGCCTCGGCGTCACCGTGCCGATTTCCGTGAAGCCGAACCCCAGCCGCAGCATGGCATCGGGCACTTCCGCGTTCTTGTCGAAACCCGCGGCAAGCCCCAGCGGATTGGGAAAACTGAGGCCGAAGGCTGATACCGCGAGCCGCGGATCGGACGCTGCGGGCTTGTTGGCAGGCATCATTCGGAGCGCGTGGATCGTCAGGCCGTGCGCCGTCTCGGCGTCGAGCGCGTGCAGGAACGGGCGCGCCACCGGAAAGGCCAGCTGTGCAAGCCTCATGTGCCAGTGGTTTCCGGAAACAGGTGCACGCCATCGACCAGGGGCAGCCGCTTCACCCAGCCTGCAGAGGTGACACTGATAGCTCCATAGACATGAGGAAACAGGTCGCCACCGCGCGAGGTTTCCCATTTGAGGCCGCCCAGGCCCTCTTCCGGGAATGCGACCAGCACCAGATCCATCTGACCGGCAAAATGGCGTGCAGCAGTCTCGCGTACCTGGTGTGCGGCAGAGAGGTGAATGAAGCCATCCTTGTGGTCAATGGCGGAGCCCTTGAACACGCCGCCGCGAATGGCGATGGCCCATTCGTCGGCTCTCAGGATCTTGAACAGATATTTCATGGGCGCGGACCATAGGCTTCCGAAGGCGTCTGGACAATCACCGGGTTGCAAGGTATAGCTTCCTAGATATATGAAAACTTATTCGGCGGCACAAGTAAGGCAGGCATTATGCTCAGTCACAAACAGGTTTGGAATGCGATCGACACGATAGCCGAGCGCTATGGCTATTCGGCCTCGGGATTGGCCAAGAAGTCAGGGCTCGATCCCACGTCCTTCAATCCCTCGAAGCGCAATGGCCCCGATGGCCGGCCGCGCTGGCCCACGATGGAATCGGTCTCGCGCCTTTTGCAGGCTTCAGGCGCCACGGTTGATGAATTTGCAGAATTGCTCACCGGCAAGAAGGGCCATCCGCCGAAGATGAAGCAGATCCCGCTGCTGGGTTTTGCCCGCGCCGGCAAGGGTGGTTTCTTCGATGACTCAGGCTTTCCTGCCGGCAATGGCTGGGATGAGATCGACGTTCCGGGTGTTACCGATCAGAATGCCTATGCGCTCGAAATCACCGGTGACTCGATGATGCCGATCTACCGCGAGGGCGACACCATCATCGTCTCGCCTGCGGCCACGGTCCGCAAGGGCGACCGCGTCGTGGTCCGCACCACCGACGGACAGGTGATGGCCAAGATCATGCAGCGCCAGACCTCCAAGACTCTCGAACTCGCATCCTTCAACCCCAACCACGCGACGAAAGTGATGGATATGAAGGACGTCGACTGGATCGCCCGCATCATGTGGGCAAGCCAGTAAGGGCAATCCCTATTTCACGAACTCGCCGCTGATTGCCTTGGAAATAAGCGCCTGCGTGTTTGCAATTCCATAAAGCGCCACGAAGCTGCCGAAGCGCGGGCCTTTTTCCTCGCCCAGCAGCACCTGGTACAGCATGTTGAACCAGCTTTGCGCCACACCGACTGAGCCATCCTTCTGCGTGGTGGTGTAGGGTTCGCGGCGGCCGATGTCATAGACCTTCTGCTGGATCTCGTCAGATGATGCATGCTCGGGCAAGGTTCCAAGCGCGCCGGATAGCTCGGAGAGCACCTTCGCCTCATCCTCCGTGGGCAGACGATATTGCTTCTTCGGCTTCACGAAATCATCGAAGTAGCGCAGCGCATAGCCCGTCAGCGCGTCGAGCCGCGGATGGGTCTCGGGGCTGAGGTTCGGTGAGTAGCGGCGAATGAAGCCCCACAGCGCTGACTTCTCATGCGCGTTCGCAACCGCTGCGAGGTTCAGCAGCAGCGAGAAGGAAATGCCGCCCTCTTCCGGCGGCGGCGGATTGCCCTGATGGATGTGCCACACCGGGTTCATCAGCCTGTCGGCGGGCTTGTCCGCCTGCCGTTGATAGGCGCCGAGGAATGCCGCATAATCATCAACCGCGCGCGGGATCACGTCGAAATAGAGCCGCTTCGCCTCGCGTGGCTTGTTGTACATGAACAGCGAAAGCGAGTTCGGGTCGGCATAGGTCAGCCATTCGTCAATCGTCAGGCCATTGCCCTTCGACTTCGAAATCTTCTGGCCCTTGTCGTCGAGGAACAGTTCATAGACATAGTGTTCAGGCGCTTCCGCACCGAGTATTTCGCAGATCCGGTCATAGATCGGTGCGTTGGTCTGATGGTCCTTGCCGAACATTTCGAAGTCCACGCCCAATGCCGCCCAGCGCATGCCGAAGTCCGGCTTCCACTGCAGCTTGGTGCGCCCGCCACGCACGTCCAGCGTCACATCCGTGCCGTCCTCGTCGGCAAAGGTGATGGTGCCAGCTTTTGGGTTCGTATCCTTCATCGGCACATAGAGCACGCGGCCCGAAATCGGCGAGATCGGCAGGAAGGGTGAATAGGTCGCCTGCCGTTCTTCTCCCAGCGTCGGCAGCATCACGGCCATGATGTCATCGAACTTTTCCAGCGCGCGGATCAGCATGCCGTCGAAGCGGCCCGACTTGTAATAGTCGTTGGCGCTGGCAAATTCATACTGGAAGCCGAAGGTGTCGAGGAAACGCCGCAGCATCGCATTGTTGTGATGCCCATAGCTTTCGAACTCGCCGTAGGGGTCCGGCACCGAGGTCAGCGGCCTGTGCAGATGCGGCTCGAGGAATGCACGGTCCGGCACATTCTCCGGAATCTTCCGCATGCCATCCATGTCGTCCGAAAAACACAAGAGCCGTGTGGGAAGATCGGACATCAGCTCGAACGCGCGGCGCACCATGGTCGTGCGCGCCACTTCGCCGAAAGTGCCGATATGCGGCAGGCCCGAGGGTCCATATCCGGTCTCGAACAGGACTTCCTTCTTCCCCGTGCGTTTCACGCGCTCGA
>JBKJQU010000297.1:0-4596 GCA_046594995.1 Aestuariivirga sp. | reverse complement strand
GGCATCTTGCAAAGCGCTATAGCTTATTATATGGTCGTTCAACAAGAGGCAGGAACGGCGGATGCCAAGACTCGTCACGGAATTTCCCCACGATGTCGAGATCGTCGAGAACCTCTTCATTCCACTGAGGGACGGCACGAAGCTTGCCGCCAAGATGTGGCAGCCGAAATCATCGCGGGAAACGCCCGTTCCGGCGCTGCTCGAATATCTGCCCTATCGCAAGCGCGACGGAACCAGGCTGCGCGACCAGGGCATGCATCTCTATTACGCGGGCCATGGCTATGCCTCGCTCCGGGTCGATATCCGCGGCTGCGGCGACAGCGACGGTATCATCACGGATGAATACACCGTGCAAGAGCAACGCGACGGCTGCGAGGTGATCGCATGGCTTTCAGCTCAGCCCTGGTGCAGCGGCCGCGTGGCGATGTATGGAATTTCATGGGGCGGCTTCAATGCGTTGCAGATCGCAGCGCGCCGGCCACCGGCACTCAAGACCATCATCACCGTAGGCTCCACCGACGACCGCTACGCGACCGACATCCACTGTGTCGGCGGCTGCCTTTCGAAGGACAACTTCGACTGGTCTTCAACCATGTTCGCCCACAACGACCTGCCGCCGGACCCGGAGATCGTGGGGCCAAAGTGGCGCGAGATGTGGCTGAAGCGCGCCGAACACAACGAGCCGTGGATTCTCACATGGCTCCGGCACCAGCGCCGCGACGCCTACTGGAAGCAGGGCTCGGTCTGCGAGGATTTCTCGAAGATCAACATCCCCGTCTATGCGGTGAACGGCTGGGCGGATAATTATTCCGAGAGCATTCCGCGCCTGCTCGAAGGGCTTGATGTTCCTCGCAAAGGTCTCATCGGCCCCTGGGCGCATTCCTATCCGCAGAACGCGGCTGTCGGTCCTGCCATCGGCTGGCTGCAAGAGTCGCTCCGCTGGTTCGACCACTGGCTGAAGGACATCGACACCGGCATCATGGATGAACCCATGTACCGCGTGTGGATGCAGGATTCGCTTCCGCCCCAGACCTGCTACGCCGAGCGGCCCGGGCGCTGGGTGGCGGAGAAGACGTGGCCCTCTCCGCGCATCAGGGCGGAGAAGCATTTCCTCAATGCGGGCGGCGCACTTTCGAAGACGAAGGGCCGCCTCTCGAAACTCGCCATCTGCTCGCCCTTGACGGTCGGTATCGCAGCAGGCGAAGTTGGCCGCTATGGCGAGGATGCGGAATGGGCCACCGACCAGCGCGAGGACGATGGCGGCTCGCTGGTCTTCACCGGGCCGGTGCTTTCAAGACCCGTCGAGATCCTCGGCGCGCCGCAGCTTCACATCGAGTTCAGTTCCGACAAGCCGCAGGCGCTCGTTGCCGTGCGCCTCAATGATGTGGCGCCCGATGGCCGCTCGACGCGCGTGACGGTTGGCCTCCTCAACCTCACCCACCGCGACAGCCATGAGCATGCGACGGCGCTGCAACCGGGCAAGACATACAAGGCCGTCGTCGATCTCGACGACATCGCCCATGTGTTTCCAAAAGGTCACCGCATCGCGGTTTCGATCTCGACCACCTATTGGCCCATCGCCTGGCCCTCACCGGAACTCGCGGCCGTCACCATTCATGGCGGCAGATGCCATCTCGAATTGCCGGTGCGGCCGCCATCGCCCGCTGACCGGAAACTCCAGCCCTTCGATGAACCTGTGTCGGCGCAGGATACGCCCGTCACGCATCACAAGGTCACACCCAAATACCGCCGCAGTGTGACGCGGGATCTTCTTTCGGGCCAAATTGTAGTCGATTTTCCACGCTGGACGGGATCGCGCACGATGCCCGACATCGCGCAAACCCATACGACCTCGGGGCTGTCGCGCTATACCATCATCGACGGCGATCCGCTTTCGGCGCGCACCGACACGGAGTTCAATGTCGAGATACGCCGCAAGGATGCGACGATCATCCACCGCAGCACCGGAAGCCTCACCTGCAATGCCACGCATTTCATTGTCGACATGAAGGTCAGGCTTCTTGAAGACGGGGAACAGGTTTTCGAGCGCACATGGCACGAGAGGATCAGGCGTGACATGGTATAGTACGCCCGTCGGAGGCTTGATGATCCGGTGCTGACCTACGCCATCAAGCGCATTCTCCTCGCCGTGCTCATCCTCTTTGTGGTGATGTTCGCGATGTATGCGATGGTCTTTCTGGTGCCGGGCGACCCGGCATCGCTCGCACTCGGCCCCCGCGCCACGCCGGAGTTAAAGCGGGAACTGGTTGAGCGCATGGGGCTGGACCAGCCCTTCGTCATCCAGGTGTTCCGCTTCTTCCGCAACGCGCTGACGGGCGATCTTGGTTATGACGTGTGGTCGAAGCGGCCGGTGTTCGACCAGATCGCAGAAGTCTTTCCCAATACGCTGATCCTCGGCGCTGCCGCCATGGGCTGGGCGCTGGTGCTCGGCATCGTGCTCGGCTGCCTTGCCGTCGTCTATCAGGGCAGCGCGATGGACCGGCTGCTGGGCCTGCTGTCTGTCAGCCTCATTTCGATTCCCTCTTTCGTGGTGGCGATCTACCTGCTGCTGATCTTCGCCGTGTGGCTGCAATGGCTGCCCGCGATCGGTGCTGGCGAAGAAGGCGACATCTGGAGCCAGACAAAGGCACTGATGATGCCGGCCTTTGCCATCGGCATCAGCTGGGTGGGCTATCTCGCGCGCATGGTGCGGGCCTCGATGCTTGAGGTGATGGGTGCCAACCACATCCGTACCGCGCGCGCCTTCGGCCTGCCCGAACGCCGCATCGTGTTCAAGTATGCGCTCAGGATCGCCATCATTCCGACGATCTCGATCATCGCCGTGGGGCTCGGCAGCATTCTCTCCAGCGCGGTTTTCGTCGAAACCGTGTTCACAAGGCCGGGCATCGGAACGCTCATCACGGCGGCGGTGCAGAAGCGCAATTATCCCGTCGTCATGGGCACGGTGCTGGTGATGACCGCGTTCTATCTCACCATCGTCACGGTCGCCGATCTGCTGATCGCAAGACTAGACCCTCGGGTGCGCGATGTCCTTCGCAGTTGACTTTCGCGGTGGCAGGTCGCCCGCCTTGTCGGCGCTGCTCCGCGATCCGATGGGAATGCTTGGCGCGATACTGGTGGGAATGTTCCTCGCGATGGCGCTTCTGGCGCCGTGGATCGCGCCCTATGATCCGCTGAAAATCGCCGTCATGAACAAGTTCGATCCGCCCAGCCTCGAACATTGGGCAGGCACCGACCAGCTGGGCCGCGATATTCTCTCGCGCATCATCCATGGGTCGCGGACCGCGCTGTCGATTGCGCTCACCGCCACGGGGCTTGCTGGCCTTGGCGGTTTGCTGCTGGGGCTTATCGCTGGTTATGGCCCCCGCTGGCTGGATAGCATTCTGGTGTTGATGTTCGATTCCATGAGTTCGCTGCCCATGATCATGTTCGCGCTCGCCGTGATCACTGTGCTGGGGCCCGGCACCACGACGCTCATCCTCGTCATCGTGCTGGTGTCGATCCCCGGCTATGCGCGGCTCATCCGCGCGCAGACGCTGACCTTGAGGAACAGCGATTACATTCTGGCCGAGCGCGCGATGGGTGCGTCTCCTGCCCGTATCATCCTCATGCACCTGCTGCCCAATGTGGTGGGGCCGCTCGTCATCATTCTCAGCATGGACATTCCGGTGGTGATCATGCTGGAGGCGGGCCTCAGCTACCTGAACCTCGGTGTTCGCCCGCCCACGCCATCGTGGGGAAATATTCTTTACGATGGATACACCTCGCTCAGGCCGGCGCCCTTCATGGTGGTCGCGGCCGGCATCCCGCTGGTGCTGGCAACGCTCGGCTTCACCTTTTTCGGCGAGGGCCTGCGCGATGCGCTGGACCCCAAGCTGAACGTGCGGAGGCCCAGGTGAGCGAAATGCTGCTCGAGGTCGACCGGCTCTCGGTTTCCTACCGTACAGGCGGCGGCAAGGTGATGGCGCTGAGAAATGCAAACATCGCTGCCCGCCGCGGCGAAGTGATCGGCATCGTGGGCGAGAGCGGCTGCGGCAAGTCCACGCTCGCCTCCGCCATCATCGGCCTCATGGGTGCGAATGCCGAAGTGACAAGCGGAGCGGTGCGCTACAAGGAAACCGATCTCCTGTCTCTCAGCGCAGACGGACGGCGGCGCGTCCGCGGCCGCAATATCGCGATGGTGTTTCAGGACCCGATGACATCGTTCAACCCGGTCTTCACCATCGGCGAACAGCTCATCGACTTCCAGCATCATCTCGATCTTCCGTCCACGGAGAAACGGGAACGGGCCCTTGCGATGCTGCGCCAGGTCGGCATTCCCGATGCGGGGGAGTGCCTCAAGCACTTTCCGCATGAGCTTTCGGGCGGCATGCGGCAGCGCGCGGCAATCGCGGCGGCCCTTCTGATGAAGCCCGATATCCTGATCGCGGACGAACCGACGGCCGCGCTGGACGTGACAATGGAAGCGCAGATCATTCACCTGCTGCGCGAACTGCGCAATATCCATCAGGGTGCGATCATCGTGGTGACGCATCACTTAGGCGTCGTCGCCGAACTCTGCGACCGGGTCTATGT
>JBKJQU010000242.1:0-4763 GCA_046594995.1 Aestuariivirga sp. | reverse complement strand
GAAAGGCAGCGCGAGGAAATCGGCTCCGGCTATTATCGCGGCGGCATGGTCGTTGGCCGCGCGGGCCATCTGCACCCCGCCCTCTTCTTCAAGGGCCTGCTGGATCTGTGCCAGAAGCGCGGCGTGGCGATTGCCTCGAAGACGCCGGTTACGAAACTCACCGAAGATGGCGCGGGCTGGAAAGTCGAAACCCCGCGCGGAACGATCCTTGCGGGCGATGTCATCATCGCCACCAACGGCTATACCGGAGACGTGACACCGGACCTGAAGCGCCGCGTCGTCCCGGTCGGCTCCTACATCATCTCCACGGAAGAATTGCCGCCAGACCTTGCGGCGACGATCAGTCCGAAGAACCGCTCATTCGCCGATACCCGCCGCGTGCTCACCTATTACCGCATGTCGCCGGACGGCAAGCGTCTGGTCTTCGGCGGCCGCGCCAAGTTCGGCCACACCGATCCGGTCGAAACTGCGCCCATCCTCCACGGCTTCATGCTGGACCGTTTCCCGCAATTGAAAGGCACGAAGATCACCCATGCCTGGACGGGTAATGTCGCCTTCACGCTCGATGAAATGCCCCACATGGGCAAGTTCAAAAACATGCACTACGCGCTGGGCTGCAACGGTTCCGGCATCGCCATGATGAGCTATCTCGGCCACCAGACGGCGCGCAAGATCGCAGGAAAAATGAACAGCGTCTGCGCCTTCGACCGGCCGGAATTCCCCGATCACCCCATGTACAACGGCTCCACCTGGTTCCTCCCCTGGATCGGCCGTTACTTCCGCACCAGGGACTGGATAGACCGGCAGTTCGGATGATCTTCTCGACGGCCCGCTTGATCGCAAGACGCTTCGATCCACGTGACCTCGAACCCTTCGTGGCAATGCGGAACGACCCGCAAGTCTTCCGTTACCAGTCCTGGGACAGCTATACCGAAGACCAGGGCCGCACCCTTCTGCAGGAACTCTCCCGGATGAACCCGGGCGACCCCGGCTGGTTTCAGTTGGCGCTTGAAGACCGCGTATCGGGAAGCTTTGTTGGCGATTGCGGCATCGACATCTCGGAAAAGGACCGCCGTCTTGCCGAGATCGGCTATACGATAAGGCCCCTCTACTGGGGACGTGGCCTCTGCACCGAAGCCGTCACGGCGTTGACGGACTACGCCTTCGCCACGTTTGGCCTCCACCGCATCACGGCTTCGGTCGATCCGCGCAACATCCCTTCCTGCCGCGTGCTCGAGAAATCCGGCTACACGAAGGAAGCCCACTTCCGCCAAAGCCTATGGGACAAGGGCGAATGGGCGGATGACGTGGTCTATGCGCGGCTGCGGCACCCCGGTTGACCGTCGCAAATGCGAAAGCTGGGCCCACGCCTGCGGGGGGTGACGTGCTTGTCTAATCGTCATTCCCGCGAAAGCGGGAACTCAGCTACCTTTGTTCACTTTCCCTGCCCCTTATAGGGAGGGGCTTAACCCACCTTCGTCGCACTTGCTTAAGTTGCATCCAAATTCTAATTTATCCCCATGCGCATATCGACTTTCACTGACTATTCTCTCCGCGTCCTCATTCAGGCCGCTATCCGCCACCCGCAGCGCGTGACGATCGACGAGGTGGCCGAAAGCTACGCGATTTCCCGCAACCACCTCATCAAGGTCATCAATGAACTCGCCCGCGCCGGCTTCATCACCACGAAGCGCGGTCGCGGCGGCGGCTTCGTGCTGGCACGGCCATCAGGCCGCATCACCCTCTCCGAGGTGGTCAAATTTGGCGAAGATGGCACCCCGCTGATCGAGTGCTTCGATCCCGTCGGCAACAAATGCGCCATCACGCCCGTCTGCAAGATGAAGTCGATGTTCGGCGAGGCCATGCGCGCCTTCCATACGGTGCTCGCGCGCTACACCATCGCCGATGTGTGCGAGAAGCCTGAGCCCCTGCTCCGCCATCTGGGCCTCACCGCAGCGCAATAAAACTCCTCTGAATTGATCCCGATCAATTCCGTTCGCCTTGTAAGTTGTAATTTATAGACAACATTACAGGCAACAGGAGATACCAGTATGACCAGCATCCTCACCGGCAGGCCGCAGGCCGAGAGCCGCCGTGCCTTCCTCCGCACCACCGGCCTCGCCTCGATCGCTACCCTTGCCGCCACGCGTATCGTCCAGGCGCAGAGTGAAGAGGTAGCCCCCACCATGAAGGCGAACCCGGCAGTCGCGGCCGAAATCGCCAAGCTACCACGCGTCAGGCAGGTGCTGGTCGATCCGCCCTTCATGCCCGAACATGAGCAAACGGTGGACGCCCAGCCGCGCGTCATCGAAATCGACCTGCCCATCATCGAGAAGAAGATGCAGATCGACGACGAGGGCACCGAAGTCTGGGCCTTGACCTTCAACGGCTCGGTTCCAGGCCCGATGATCGTGGCGCACGAGGGCGACTACGTCGAAGTCACCCTGAAGAACCTCGCCACCAACGCGATGGAACACAATATCGACTTCCATTCGGCAACGGGCGCATTGGGCGGCGGTGCGCTGACCAAGGTTTTGCCGGGCGAGCAGGTCATCCTGCGCTGGAAAGCCACCAAGCCCGGCGTCTTCGTCTACCACTGCGCACCGGGCGACATCATGATCCCCTATCACGTCTGCCACGGCATGAGTGGTGCTGTGATGGTTCTGCCGCGCGATGGCCTGAAGAACGTCGAGGGCAAGCCTTTCAAATATGACCGCGCCTATTTCATCGGCGAGCAAGATTACTACATCCCGCGCGACGAGGATGGAAACTACAAGAAATACGAGACAGCGGGCGAAGACCTGACCGAGTCGCTCGATGCGATGCGAACCCTCATTCCCACGCATGAAGTGTTCAACGGCCGGAAGGGCGCGCTCACCGGCGACCATGCCTTGACCGCCAAGGTCGGCGAAACCGTGCTGTTCATCCACGCGCAGGCAACGCGCGACACGCGCCCTCATCTCATCGGCGGCCACGGCGATCTCGTGTGGGAAACCGGCTCGTTCAACGACATGCCCGCGACCAACCTGGAGACGTGGCTGATCCGCGGCGGCTCGGCGGGTGCCATGTCCTACACCTTCCTGCAGCCCGGCATCTACGCCTATGTGAACCACAACCTCATCGAGGCTGTGATGCTCGGCGCCACCGCGCATGTGGTCGTCGAAGGCGAATGGGACGATGATCTGATGACCCAGGTCGCAAAGCCCGGCCCGATCCAGGATACGTGAGGAACAGGGCAATGCTCTCGCTGGCGCTTATCAAGTCGGCAGCAGTTGTGGCGGGGCTCTCGGGCCTCGCCATCGGGGCGTTCCTGCAATCGACGGCACCGGAGGTCCCGGCCGTTTCCATGCGCAACGTGGCGATGCCGGATGGCAACAACCTGCTGGTGGCAACGCATGAAGTAACCCGTGCGCAATGGCGGGCCTGCGTGGAGGCTGGCGCCTGCGAGGCCATCGAACACCCGAACCGCGCCGGAGCCGAAATGCCGATGACGGGCGTGAACCACCTCGACGTGGAAGCCTATGTTGCCTGGATCGGCAAGACCACGAGCCTCGCCTACCGCCTCCCCACGGCCAGCGAGTGGAAAGTGATCGCGGCAGAACTTCCAAAACCCGCATATGCCAGGCGCTTCACCGATCCGCGCCTCGAATGGGCGGCGAACTATGGCAGCATGCAGCGCGTCTCAGGCGTGGTGCGCCCAAGCGGCACCTTCGGCACTTACGCAAACGGCATATCGGATCTCGCAGGCAATGTCTGGGAGTGGACCTCCACCTGCACCGCAGGCGGCGATGAAAGCCGCTGCCCGGCCTATGTGGCGGAGGGCCTGCACGAAGCCGTCGTCCCGGTCTTCGTAAGGAACCCGGCATCAGGTGGCTGTGCCGTGGGCGCTCCACCTGCCAACGTCGGCTTCAGGCTGGTACGCGGCGATTAAGACTCAGCCGCATTTCGCCTGCATCCGCCACTTCGCTTCCGCATAGGCTGGATCGTTCTGCAGCCTGCCCTTCTGCCCATCGGGACAGGCGAAATAGCCGAGCGAGGACGTAGCCACCGCCACCGCATCCTTTTTCTGCTTCGCGCTCATGCCCGACACCGCCATATCGTAGACGCCGCCGGAGCGCGGGGCAAAATCGAGCTTGTAGGTCTTGCCGTTGTAGAAGATCGGCTCGGATCGCGCCGCTACCTCCTCGGGCGCGGGCTTCTCGCTGGTAATCCGCACGGTCGAGGCCGTCTTGCAGCCGGTGACGGCCAGGCCAAGCGCGGCGAGAAGGGCGATACGATTCAGTCTGGTGGCCAACATTGCCTGCCTATGCCTGTGAAGTCTCGACCGGGCAAGGGTTGCGAAGTATAGAGGCACCATCATGACCTCATTTGACCCGTCCTCCCTCCTCGTCTCCCGCACTCAATCCACCGACGAAGGTCCCATCTTGCGGATGGCGCAGAAATCCCGCGACCTCCGCGCCAAGGGCATGGACGTGGTGAGCATGACGGTGGGCGAACCCGATTTCGATACCCCTGAGAACATACAGCAGGCCGCCACAATCGCCATGAAGGCAGGCTTCACGCATTATTCGCCTGTGCTGGGCGTTCCCGAACTCCGCAACGCCCTGTCGAAGAAGCTCAAATCCGAAAACGGCCTCGAATACGGCGCCAATGAAATCTGCATCGCCAACGGCGCCAAGCAGGCCATCGCCAACGCCATCCTCTCGATCATCGGCCATGGCGACGAAGTTATCATGCTCGCACCCTTCTGGGTGTCCTACGAG
>JBKJQU010000022.1:0-4640 GCA_046594995.1 Aestuariivirga sp. | reverse complement strand
ACATGCCACCTGCCCGATGACATTGCCCAGGGTGCGCGCGTGTTCGGCCTTGCCTCGCATCTCTATGCGCTGCGGCATGGCGGCGATGAAGGCATCGGCGACTTCGAAACACTCCGGCGCTTTGCAAACGTGACGGAGGAGATCGGCGGGCGCTATGCGGGTCTCAATCCGCTGCATCATCTTTTTCCGACAGACCGCAGTCGCGCCAGCCCCTATCAGCCTTCCGACCGGCGCTTCATCGATCCCATCTATATCAGCGTGGCCAAGCTGCTCGAGCGGTTCGATTTCCCGGAGGCCAGGGCACTGGCTGCAAAGTCCCGTGCCGCATTCGCCGGGCTGGAGCAGCTTCAACATGTCGATTACCCGGCCGTGTGGGCAGCAAAGAGCGCGATTCTCGAGGCAGCCTTCAGCGAGTTCCGTAGTGACCCCGCACATGATGCATTCGTGGCACAAGGCGGCGATGCTTTGATCGCACATGGCAAGTTCGAAGCGAAGCTTGCGGGCGAGGCGCAAACGCCCCCACGGATCGCCTATCGCGGCTTCCTGCAATGGATCGCCGACCATCAATTGCACGAGGCCGCCTCGCACCACAATCTCTACCGCGACCTCGCCCTTGGGTGCGCCTTCGATGGCGGCGAGATCGACGAGGCACCGCAGCGCTTCGCGGACGGCGTCTCGATCGGTGCGCCGCCCGATCCCTTCTCGCGCGCAGGCCAGGTGTGGAACCTGCCGCCCTTTTCGCCCATGGCGCTTGCCGCCGAAAGCTATCTGCCCATGCGGACGATTCTCAGCGCCAACATGCGGCATGCGGCGGCCTTGCGGGTCGATCATATCCTCGGTTTCGCGCGGCAGTTCTGGGTACCGCGCAATGCAGAAGGCCGCTTTGGCGCCTATGTGCGCTTTCCGATGGATGCGCTGATCGCCGTAACCGCAATCGAGAGCCAGCGCAGCCGATGCCTGATCGTCGGCGAAGACCTCGGCACGATTCCGGATGGGCTTCGCGAGAAGCTGGCAGAGGCGCATATCTTTTCCTACCGTGTACTGTGGTTCGAGCGCGAGGGCCTGAACTTCAAGCCGCCGGAGACCTATCCGGCGCATGCGCTTACCTGCCTTGCCTCGCATGACCTTCCGACCTACTCCGGCTGGCGCGCTGCGCGCGATGTCGCGATCTCGGTGGAACTGGGCCAGCTTTCGCCAGATGAGGCCTTACGCCGTCACGCCGAACGCAAGAATGAAATCAGCCGTCTCGATGAGATTGCAGGCGCGTCGAGTGCTGCGGTTCATGGCTTCGTCGCCCGCACACCTTCGCAAGTGATGCTGGTTCAGGCCGATGATCTGACCGGCGAAATCGAACCGCTGAATGTTCCCGGCACCGATGCGGAACGGCCCAACTGGCGGCGCAGGCTTTCGGTCAATGTCGACGGCATGATGAAGGAACCGCTGGCACGCGGCATCATTGATGCCGTGAAGGGGATACGTCCGGCATGAGCGAGCGCGTGAGAATCCTGTCCGTCGAGCCGCTGTCGCACTGCTGGGCCAGGCTTGACCGCTACACGATCCGCTATATACGCCGCGACGGGAGCGTCGATACGCTGGTGCGCGAGGTTCACGACCATGGCCATGGCGCAACGGTGCTTCCCTATGACAAGGCGAATGGCACCGTACTCCTCGTGCGCCAGTTCCGCCTGCCGGTGCAGATTTATGGCGAGGACGGCTTCATCCTGGAAGCCTGTGCCGGCTTATTGGATGGCAACGACCCGGCAGAATGTGCGAGGCGAGAGGCGGAAGAAGAGCTCGGCTTCCGTCTTTGGAACCTGCGGCAGGTGGCCAGCACCTTCATGACGCCGGGTGCGGTGACCGAGCATCTCACCATGTTCCTTGCGGACTATTCGCACGGCGGCAGGATCAGCGAAGGCGGCGGGCACGCGCATGAAGGCGAGGACATCGAGGTGGTCGAGATGCCTTTCGATCAGCTGCGCGGCATGATGCAGAGATGCGAGATCGTCGATGCCAAGACGATGATACTCATCATGTTCCTGGAACGCGAGCTTGGCCTTCCGCCGTTGTAACGCCGTCGTGCCGGATGATGCGCACTGTCGATGACGACGGATCGTGCATCACCGTGAAGTCATTCCCGGAAAACAGCGGCGCCACGCAGCGGTAATCGAAGTGCCGCGGCACATGCCCCAAGGCGTGTGAGATACGGTTGAGCATGAGGGCGGCCTGCAACGGACCGTGAACCACGAGGCCGGGATAGCCTTCCTCAACCGCATAGGGAACATCGTAATGGATGCGGTGCCCGTTGAAGGTGAAAGCCGAGAAGCGAAACAGCATGAGCGGCGAGGGTTCGATCACCCAGCCGCCGCCAGTTGCAGCAGCGTCCGAACCGGGAACTGCCTTCGGCGAGCCCTCGCGGAAGACGAGATCCTGCCGTTCACGAATGAGCACCACGTCACCGTCCGCAATCTCGTGCATGACGGAGACGACATAGAGCCGGCCCGCACTCCCCTGCCGGAACCTGATGTCCGATATGGTGGAGGTGCGGCGGATCGCCTGCCCAATCATGATCGGCCGCAGCGTTTCGATGGAGCCACCCGCCCACATGCGGCGTGGCAGCGGAATAGGAGGCAGGAACAGGCCCTTGGCCTCCGCCCCATCGGGGCCCACGTCATCATGGCCGGGTGTCGCCGGGCACAAGCCCCAGTGCAGGCCCGGCGGGCACTGACCGGAGACACCTGCCTCGAACAGCCACGGCATCATCGTGGCGCGGTATTCGGCAAGCAGCCGGGCGGTCACGATATCGTCCCGCGTGATGCTGCGGCCAATCCAGCCGGAATAATCTTCCATCATCACAATCACCACTCAGCAGGAGCGCGGAAAGCCAAGCACATGCAGCGTTTCCGGACGGCGTGGCGGATTTCCTCATGTTTCATCAATGACGTTTCCTGCACTGTCTGACCGGCAGGCTACACCGTGGCGTAGGCGTTGCGAACAGCCCTTTATCGCAGCGTGGCTCCGCGCATATAAGGTTGTAAACCTCCTCACAGGATTCACCATGAAAGCGCCGAAGAAGCTCCTCAACGACCCGCGCCGCGCGACCGAGGAAATGATGGAGGGCCTTGTGCTCGCCTATGACGGGCGCGTGGGCAAGATCGAAGGGCATGGCGCTTTCTTCCTGAAGGAGATTCCACACAACAAGGTGGCCCTTCTGGTGGGCGGCGGCAGCGGGCACGAGCCGATCTTCTCCGGCTTCCTGGGGAAGAACCTTGCCGATGGTGCTGCCGCCGGCGAAGTCTTCACTTCACCCTCGCCACAAACTATTTGCGAGACGGCGCGCGCCATCCATCGCGGCAAGGGCTTGGTCTTTGTCTATGGAAATTATTCCGGCGACACGATGAACTTCGACATGGCCGCCGAATTTCTCGCCGCCGAGGGAATCGAGACCCGCACCATTCGTGTGCGCGACGATGTGGCGGTGGGCGCACCCGACCGCCCGGATGACCGGCGTGGCATCGCAGGCGACGTGTTTGTCATCAAGGTGGCAGGCGGTGCAGCGGCGGAATTGCACAGTATCGACGAGGTGGCGCGTGCCGCCGCGAAGGCGGAAGCCAATACTCGCTCCATGGGGGTTGCGGTGTCGCCGGGTTCGCTGCCTGAATCAGGCAAGCTCACTTTCGAACTGGGCGATGATGAGATCGAGATCGGCATGGGTGCCCATGGCGAGAAAGGTGTGAAGCGCCAGAAACTTTCGACGGCTGACGACATCGTGGACCAGATGCTGATGCCGATCCTGCGGGATCTTCCCTATGCGCGAGGCGACGAGGTGGCGCTGCTCATCAACAACCTCGGCGCCACCACGATGTTCGAACTGCTGATCGCCAACCGCCGGGTGCGGCAAATCCTCGATCGTGAGGGCATCGCCGTGCACCGCAGCCTCATCGGCTCGTGGCTCACGTCTCAGGAGATGGCGGGATTCTCGATTTCGCTGATGAAGCTCGATGACGAGCTGAAGCACTATCTCGACCTGCCAGCGGCGAGTTTTGGCTTCACTTCATTATAAAACGTCAACCTGGTGTTTGCCGGGGTGACGGACGTGAGTACGGTCAGCAGCTGCCATCGAGCTTGTTGATGGCCTCGACATTCGAGGCGGAGGCGCCCCTGGGGTCGAATTCGGAAGCGAGCCAGGTATCGACAATGGCCTTGGCGAGTTCCGGCCCGATGACGCGGGCACCCATGGTGATGATCTGCGCGTTGTTGGAGGTCGCGGCCTTGCCCGCCGAATAGGTGTCATGCGTCAAGGCGGCACGGACGCCCGGCACCTTGTTGGCGGAAATGCACACGCCGATGCCGGTTCCGCAGCACAGGATGGCGCGATCGTATTGGCCGTCCTTCACCGCATGGGCAACGCCCGCCGAGAGATCAGCGTAGAAGCCCGATTGACTCATGTTGGTGACGGCGTGCTCGGCCTTGGACTTCAGGTGGGCCTCGATCACATCGACCAGCGGCTTTCCGGCGCTGTCGCCGGCAATTGCGATTTTCATGATTGTTCTCCCAGATGGGCGGTGACCGCCTCGATGATGCCGATGTAGCCGGACGGCTCCCAGGCGGAACGTCCGATGAAGAGGCCGTCAATATCCGGC
>JBKJQU010000478.1:0-2737 GCA_046594995.1 Aestuariivirga sp. | reverse complement strand
CATGGGCTTGAAATCCGGATCGGTGCAGTCAGGAGGGGCTGGAAGTTCCAGCGACTTCACGCTCAGCTCATAGGCTTGCGGCATTTGCGGGAAGGCGCCGAACTCAACTTTCGCGCGGTCGGCGACGAATTCGGTGGCGGGGTTGGAGATGAGCAGGTCTGCGGGTTCGCCGATTGCGAGCTTGTCGAGGATAGGCTTTGCCTTCTCCTTCGCCTGGCTGCGGGCGAGGCGGAGATCGCCGCTTTCATCCTCGACCACGGCGCGGGCGGGTGTTCCTTTCACCCATCCGTTGGCGGCAAGATCGAGCACGAAGATATCCCAGTAGGGAAAGCCCGAACCATCGTGAATGCCGAATTGCTCGAAGGCGAAATACTTGCCATCCAGCGAATAGCCGAGGCTACGGGACTGGGCGCTGTCTGCTGAGAGGGCGGGGGTGATGCCCAGCATCGCCAGCATGATGAGGAGAAGCGCCCGCATCTCTAAAACGCCTTGAAGGTGATGAGCGTATAGGTATCGCGGATGCCGGGGACTTTCTGAATCTTCTCGGCGACAAAGTGGCCGACATCGTCCTTCTCATCGAGATAGAACTTCACCAGCAAGTCGAAGCCGCCTGCTGTCGAATAGATCTCGGATGCGATCTCGGCATCGGCGATGGCGGTTGCCACTTCGTAGGCGCGTCCGAGTTCGCATTTGATCTGAACGAAGAAGGCTCGCATATGAGGCTCCGTTAAGGTGTCGTATCGAGGACGGGAGGTTCGAGCGTTGCGGGATCGATTTCCGTATAGCGCCCGTTGACCCATTTGAACCAGGCGAGCTTTGGCTGGCGGAGATCGCCCTTGGCGTCGAAGCTCACTTCGCCCACCGCGGTGTTGATGCGATTGCCGCCGCGCAGCCATTCGGCGATGCGGGTCGCGTCCGTCGTGCCTGTTGCCTCCACTGCGGCCACATAGGCCTGGATCGCGGCATAGGCATAGAGCGTGAAGCCTTCGGCGCTGTAGTCGGCCTCGCGGAAGCGATCCAGCACGGGACGGGCGGATTGCAGTTTGCGCACATCATAGGTGAAGCTCATCAGGGTGCCTTCGCCGGCATCCTTCGCGACGTTCCAGAAATCTTCGTTGACGAGCGCGTCGGTGGAAATGAATTGTGCGGTGGAGCCCGCTTCTCGCAGTTCGCGCACGATGACGGCACCTTCAACATAGGAGCCTGCGAGGTAGACAACCTGCGTGCCCGCTGTTGCAACGCGCTGCGCCAGTTCGGGATAGGCCTTGGCGCCCGGCTTGTAGGGTTCATCCAGCACCGGTTTCAGGCCCGCTGCTGCAAGCCCCTCGCGGAAGCGCGCGGCGAGCTGCGTTGCCGCAGCAGACTGATCGCTGAGGATCGCGATCTTCCGGTCCCTGAAGTGATCGAGCACGAGCTGGGCTGCGGCCGCACCCTGCGCATCATCGCGCGGCGCCAGGCGGATGACGTTCCAGCTGCCTTCATCGGTGAATTTCGGGTGCGTCGAGGCCGGGCTGATCTGCACGATGCTCGCTCGCTCATAGACCTTCGATGCCGGGATGGATGCGCCTGAACAATAGTGGCCCGCCACCAGCTTCACCCCGGCGGAGACAAGGCCCGTTGCCACTTCCACGGCTTTTCGCGGGTCGCAGCCGTCATCCGCGAATTTGAGGCTAAGCGGTTCGCCACGGATACCGCCCGTTGCGTTGATATCGTCCACCGCCATCTGCACGCCACGGCGGAGCTGCTCGCCGAGCGCGGCATTGGGGCCGGAAAACGGGCCTGCCGCGCCAATCAGAATCTCTGCCGCGGCGGGCTGGGCCGCACCGAGAAGAACTGTGAGTATCAGACCTGCCAAGGTGCCGTTATGCCAGCGCAGGCCGGCATTGCGCCTTATGGGACGCGAAAAGAAAGCTGGGTTCCGGCTTTCGCCGGAATGACGGTTTTGGTGAAACATGCCGCCAGTATCGAGACTTCGCGCCAATTGTGCAACAAAAAGACCCGCGCAAGGCTTGCGCGGGTCCGGATTTGTGACCTTTCGCCGGGTTTACTGCAGCGACGCGTCTTCCGTGTACTTGCCGTTCGAGAACTTGTACCAGACGTACTTGGCGTTCTTGATGTCACCCTTCTCGTTCATGGTGATTTCACCGAGAACGGTCTTGGTGGTGTTGCCGGCGCGGAGCCACTCGGCGATCTTCTTGCCATCGGTGCCGCTGGTTGCAGCAGCGCCCTGAGCCCAGGCCTGGATCGCGGCGTAAGCGTAGAGCGTGTAGCCTTCCGGATCATAACCGCCGGCCTTGAACTTCGCGACGACTTCCTGTGCTTCGGGAAAATTGCGGGGTTCGGGCGCGAAGGTGAAGATCATGCCTTCGCCGGCGGGGCCGGCGATGGTCCAGAACTCTTCGGTGTTGAAGGCGTCGCCAGAGACCATCTGGGCGTTCATGCCCTGCTCGCGCATCTGACGGAGGATGAGGCCGCCTTCGGTGTGGTAGCCACCGACGTAGACGACGTCGATGCCGGCGTCCTTCATCTTGGAGACAAGTGCGGTGTAGTCCTTTTCACCGGCGGTGTAGGCTTCGTTCATCGCTTCCGTCATTCCAGCGGCGTTCAAGGCCTTGCGGGTTTCGTCGGCCAGGCCTTTGCCATAGGGCGACTTGTCGTCAATGATGGCGATCTTCTTGCCCTTGTAGTTCTTGGCCAGGAAGTTGCCGGCGACAATGCCCTGGGCGTCGTCACGGCC
>JBKJQU010000349.1:0-4746 GCA_046594995.1 Aestuariivirga sp. | reverse complement strand
TAAGACCTGATCTCATCCGTGGTGCCCAGGGCAATGATGCGGCCTTTCGAAACCGCCAGTGCCTCGACGCGCGGAAACAGCGGATCCATGGTCAGAATCTTGCCATTGATGACGATCAGGTCGGCTGGCGCCATCCGATTATTCCACCGTCGTTTCGGTGGCGGCGATATGAACAGCCAGCAAGCATCCGTTGGGCGAATGCGAGTTATGCTCGGTGCCGTCGCGAAGCCACACAAGATCGCCCTTCCTGAACACCGTTCCGTCATTCTCGATCAGTTCACCCTCGAGTATCAGGAACTGCTCATGGCCATTGTGACGGTGCGGGCGCGAGGTCATTCCGGCCGGCATGCGATAGACATGAAAGCCCACACCGAGAGGCTCGGCATCGTTGAGCTGCAGCACGGCATCACCCATGATGAGGCCATCCTCGAAGACGAAGGGCTTGAACTCGGCCTCGAAGATATTGGCGACGCGGCGGTCATTAGGATCGACAGGTTTCATGTGCTGTTCCTTTCAAGCAGTTGCGGAATGGGGTTTGGAATGTTGAGGCGCGCCAGTTCGGCTTGCGGATCGAGGTTGTCGTCCGGCGCGCAGATGCGGAAGATCTCGAGCACCTCATAGGCTATCAGGCGGTTTTGATAAAGATGCATCGCTGCGGCATAGCGGACAATTCCCGACCCCGGTTCCCCCACCGGCATTGCCAAGAATTCAAGCTGCTCGCCTGTGTTCTCCATCATTGGCCCGCGGCGATGGCCATCTGGATATCGCGCTCGCGGCGCGCTTCCGCCCGGTGCATGATGATCCCCGCCATCACCACGCCGATGCCGACGATGGTGATGATGATCGTCGCCAGCGCATTGATGTCCGGCGTCACACCCAACTTCACCTTGCTCCAGATCAGGATTGGCAATGTAGTGGCGCCAGGGCCTGTGGTGAAGTTGGTGATGACCACGTCGTCGAGCGAGATGGTGAAGGCCAGCAACCAACCGGCGAGAATCGCGGGTGCGATCACCGGCAGCGTCACGTCGGTCAGCACCCGCCAGGGCCTGGCACCCAGATCCATCGCCGCTTCCTCGATTGCGGCATCCATGGAAGCGAGACGCGACTGCACGATCACGGTCACGTAGGCCATCGAGAATGTGGTGTGGGCGATCGTCACGGTCGTGAAGCCGCGGCTTCCGGGCCAGCCGATCCATTCCGCCATCAGGATGAAGAGCATGAGCGAGGAAATGCCGGTGATCACTTCCGGCATGACGAGCGGCGCCGTCACCAGGCCTGAGAACACGGTTCGCCCCCTGAACCTGCGGAAGCGCGCCAGTGTGATGCCACCCATGGTGCCGAGTATCGTCGCCAGCGTCGCGCTCACCACCGCGATTTCGAGAGACAGCACCGCGGCCTTCAGGATCTGGTCGTTCTGGAACAGTTTCCAGTACCACTGCGTGGAGAAGCCGCCCCACACCGTCACCAGCCGCGATCTGTTGAACGAGAAGATGATCAGCGACACGATCGGGATGTAGAAGAAGGCAAAGCCGAAGCAGAGGCAGCTGATCAGGAAAATCGGGCGGCGGTTCATGGTCTTGCCTCCGCTGCCCCTTGCGCGCGGTTTTCGAAATGGTTGTAGACCATCATCGGCAGCACCAGCATGATCAGCAGCGCCACCGCCACGGCCGATGCCATGGGCCAGTCGCGGGCGGAAGCAAATTCATCGCTGATGACGCGGCCGATCATCGGGTCGGAGGCGTTGCCCACAAGGCTTGGGATGATCAGTTCGCCCGATGCCGGAATGAACACCAGCAGCCCGCCCGCGATGATGCCGGGGATCGAGAGCGGCAGTGTCACGTCCTTGAACACCTGCCACGGCCTGGAGCCCAGATCCATAGCCGCCTCGTTCAGCGAATTGTCCAGCTTTTCGAGATTGGCATAGAGCGGCAGGATCATGAAGGGCAGATAGGAATAAACCATCACCAGCACGACGGCGAAATTCGAGTTCATCATAGGCAGCGAACGCAGCACCACGCCATCGGGCAGCAACAGGTTGATGATCGACGTCAAACCCTTGTTGAACCAGCTGTTGGCACCGAACAGGCCCATCCATGCATAGACGCGCAGCAGGAACGACGTCCAGAACGGCAGGATCACAAGCATCAGCAGCACGTTCCGCCATGACTTCCCGACGCGCGTGATGCCCAGCGCCATCGGGTAACCGATCAGCAGGCAGAAAAACGTGGCGATCGCCGCATTCCAGATCGAAGTAAGATAGGCGCGGATATAGATGCTGTCGCCAAACAGCCGCGCGAAATTGTCCATCCGCACATAGGGCCAGCTGTCGAGGAATGCGATCGGCGGCGAGAATTCGGCACGCCGCGCCAGGCTCATGGCGACGACGATGATGAAAGGCAGCAGGAAGAAGGTGATGAGCCAGCCATAGGGAATGGCGATGATCAGGTCGCGCCAGCCGCGCCGGTTGAACCATGATCCCGTTCCCGCCTGCCCATCGATCATCCCGCTAATCCTTCAGCAGGATGGCAGCAGAAGGATCGAACGAGAGCCACACCTTGTCTTCCCACTCCGCTGTCCGTGCGGCTCCACCCCGGCTGATGTTCACGCTGTTCACCGAAACGAGCGCTCCAGATGGAAGGCTCACGCGGTAAAGCGAGTCCTTGCCGAAATAGCCGAGATCGCGCACCACGCCCGCAATGGCATTCGGACCGTCGGGCCGCTGGCGCGAGATCATGATCTTCTCGGGCCGCACGGCCACAGTCACCTTGTCGCCAACGGCTGCGGCCTGCGATGAAACGAGAATGTCTTCACCCAGTGACGGCACGAAGATCGTGAGCCCCGCCCCGTTCTTCCGCACCTCGCCCTCGAACATGTTGATCGAGCCGATGAAGCCCGCAACGAAGCGGCTGCCGGGATATTCATAGACCTCGGTCGGCGGGCCGATCTGGCGGATCTCGCCATGGTCCATCACCGCGATGCGGTTGGCCAGCGTCATCGCCTCTTCTTGGTCGTGGGTCACAACCACGAAGGTGATACCAGTGCGCTCCTGAATGTTCATGATTTCGAATTGCGTATGCTCGCGCAGCTTCTTGTCGAGCGCGCCCAATGGCTCGTCGAGCAGCAGAAGCTTGGGCTGCTTCGCCAGTGCGCGGGCGAGCGCCACGCGCTGGCGCTGGCCACCCGAAAGCTGGTGAGGCTTCCGCCCCGCCAAGGGCGTCAACTGCACGAGGTCGAGCATCTCGCGCACGCGCTCCGCACGATCCTTCGCACTCACCTTTTCATGCTTCAGGCCATAGCCGACATTGCCCTCCACCGTCATGTGCGGGAACAGCGCGTAGGACTGGAACATCATGTTCACGGGCCGCTCGTAGGGCGGAACTCCGGTCATATCTTGGCCATCGATGAAGATGCGGCCCTCGCTCGGCGCCTCGAAGCCCGCCAGCATGCGGAGCAGCGTGGTCTTGCCGCAGCCGGAGCCACCAAGAAGCGCGAACATCTCGCCCTTGAAAATGTCGAGCGACACATTCTTCACGGCGGTAAACTTGCCGAAATTCTTGGTGACCTTCTCGATGCGGATGAAGGGCTTCTGCCCTTCTGGCGTCATGATGCCTCAGCCCGACTTGATGGTCTGCCAGGCGCGCGTCATCTCGCGGTCCTGCTCCTCGGTAAAGGGCTTCGGCGCCCACAGCCGCTGCTTCACCTTGTCATCGGGATAGACGGCAGGGTTCGCCAGCACGGCCGGGTCGATGAAGGGCTTAGAGGCAAGATTGCCATTGGCATAATTCGTGAAGTTCGTGCACTTCGCGATAACTTCCGGCTGCAGCATGTATTCGAGGAACTTGTAGGCGCTCTCCTTGTTCTTCGCGTCCGCCGGAATGCACAGGCAGTCGACCCAGGCTGGAGCACCTGTTTCCGGCACGTGATATTCGAGATTGATCTCGACACCGGCCTCCGTTGCGCGCGCCTTCGCCGTCGAATAATCGCCCGACCAGCTGTTGATGACGCAGAGTTCCTTGTTGGGAATGGCATTCAGGTAATTGGTATTGTCGAAAGTACGAATGCTCTGCCGCACCGGCTTGAAGGCTTCCACCACCGCCTCGTAATCCTTGATGTTGGCGGTATCGCGGTCCTTGCCGAGATAGGGCAGCATCATCAGCATCACGTCGGTCGGGCTGTCGAGAATGGAGATGCCGCAATCGGCGAGCTTCGCGGCATTTTCGGGCTTGAAGAGAAGATCGAGCGAATCGAGCTTGGCGTCGGGAATGCGCTCCTTCACCATGTCGACGTTGTAGGTGATGCCAACGGAGCCCCACATATAGGGAATGGCATATTCATTGCCAGGATCCCATCCGGCAAGGATTCGCAGCACTTCCGGATCGAGGTTCTTCCAACTCGGCAGCTTGCTCTTGTCAAGCTTGTCATAGATGCTAGCCTTGATGAAATTGGGCAGCGTCAGTCCCGCCATGTCGACAACATCATAGCCCGTCGAGCCCGCCAGCATCTTGGCCTGCATTTCTTCAGCGGAACTATAGGTGTCATAGGTGACGGCAATGCCGGTGGCCGACTGGAAATCCTCGATCGTCGTCTCGCCGATGTAATCGGCCCAGTTGTAAACGTTCAGCACCGCATTCTGGGCTCGGGCGCGCTTCACGAAAGGCATTGCCAGCGTGGCCACGCCCGCCATGGCGCCCAAGGCATGCCGTCTTGAAATAGTCATGGCCGTTTCTCCCTGTTGTGTTCTTCCGC
>JBKJQU010000081.1:0-2945 GCA_046594995.1 Aestuariivirga sp. | reverse complement strand
ATGCGATCCAGTTTGGCGAGGGCTACGAAACCTTCTGGACCTATATCCCTCACTTCATCCATTCGCCCTTTTACGTCTATGCCTATGCCTTCGGCGACTGCCTGGTGAACTCGCTTTACGCGCGCTACCGCGAGAGCGAGCAGGGTTTCCAGGAGAAGTATTTCGAGATGCTAAAGGCCGGCGGTACGAAGCATCATTCGGAACTGCTCAAGCCCTTCGGGCTTGATGCGGCGGACCCGCAGTTCTGGGACAAGGGCCTCTCCGTCATTTCGGGCATGATCGATGAACTGGAGACGATGGAGGGGTGAAGCTTGTCCGCCGGTTGCGGCTTCTGAAGGAGACAGGATGAGTTTGTTCAAAACCAACGGCCGACTTTGACAAAGTTTGCCATAATGGCTAGAGACGGGCTATGGAGTAAATGCTATGGTCACAATGAACATTTCGCTTCCTGAAGATCTCAAAGACTGGGCAGAGAGCCGGACCGAGACAGGCCGCTACAGCAACACCAGTGACTATGTTCGCGCATTGATCCGAAAGGATCGCGAGAGAGCCGATTTCATTGCCTACATTCAGAAGGCCGTAGACGAGGGAATGGCAAGCGGATTTACGGAATATTCGCGCGAAGAGACGTGGAACCGTCTGAAGTCCATGAAGCGTTAGTCTGTGCGCATCCGTGAAACTGGACTGGCCCGCCGGGACATTGATCGGCTCTATCTGTTTGGGCTGAACACATACGGCGAGAAATCTGCCGATGCCTATGTCATACGGTTGCTCGACAAGTTTGGTCTGATTTGCGAGCATCCGGAAATGGCCCGTGAGCGGCTTGAGGTTAACCCACCGGTACGAGTTCACCCGCACGAGGCTCATCTGATCGTCTACCGGTCTATTTCAAATGAAATCCTGATCCTTCGAATTCTGCCAGGCGGTGCCGATTGGATGGATGGAATTTTTTCGGAAATCTGAGACTCAATCGTCGCGTGAAAATGCCGTGGCTTGCGGGTTCCAGCGGGCTTGGCTAGAAGGCTTGCCAACGAGTCTTTGGGTTCAGAGGTAAATTATGGCCGATCACGGTTCTTCGGGGTCGCATTCGAACGATTTCAATTCGCATGCGTCGACTTACAATGCCTTCGTCAAGGGTGGGATCGCGCTGTCGATTCACGGCTTCTACATTCTGGTGGCGCTGGTGGCTTTCGCCTTTGTGCCTTCGTGGAATGTGCTGCTGGGGTTCGGCGGACTACTCATCGGTTCACTTCTGCTGTTGATCGACATGCGGACGGGCAATAAATGGTATCTGTCGGGCGGCTTCCTCGTGGTCTTCGCCCTTATCACCGCGATCGCCGTTTCCTGATCAAGGTGAAGCCACATGAAAATCGCGATCCCCACGGAAGTTCAGGCGGGGGAGAGCCGCGTTGCGGCCAGCCCCGATACGGTCAAGGCCTACGTGAAGAAGGGCGCGGAAGTCGTCGTCCAGTCGGGCGCCGGGGCGGGGGCTCATATTTCTGATGATGCCTATGCAGCGGCAGGCGCCAGGATCACCACGAACGGGTTCGGCGATCCCGATATCGTACTGACGGTGCGGCGGCCTTCGGACGCGCTGCTGAAGACTTTGAAGCCCGGCGTTATTCTTGCGGGCGGGCTTGAGCCCTATGGCGACAAGGCGGGGCTCGAGGCCATCGCCAAATCCGGCGTCACCGCATTTGCCATGGAACTGATGCCGCGCATCACGCGCGCACAATCCATGGACATTCTGTCATCCCAGGCGAACCTCGCGGGCTACAAGGCAGTGCTTGATGCCGCTGCGCATTATACCCGCGCCTTCCCGATGATGATGACGTCGGCGGGGACGATTCCTCCCGCCAAGGTGTTCATCATGGGCGTTGGCGTTGCTGGGCTTCAGGCGATTGCCACCGCGCGGCGGCTTGGCGCCATCGTTTCCGCAACCGATGTGCGCAAGGCGACGGAAGAGCAGGTGAAATCGCTGGGTGCGAAGTTCGTGTTCGCGGATGTGGCCGATGCGGCGACGTCCGGCGGCTATGCCAAGGAACTTTCCGCCGAGGACAAGGCCAAGCAGGCCGCACTCGTGGCCGAGCATGTGAAGGGACAGGACATCGTCATCACCACGGCGCTCATTCCGGGACGGCCGGCGCCGGTGCTGATCACGAAGGAGATGGTCGAATCGATGAAACCCGGCTCGGTGATCGTCGATCTTGCGGTGGAGCGCGGCGGCAACTGCCCGCTGTCGAAGCCGGACGAGATCGTGGTTCATAACGGTGTCTCGATCATCGGCGCGCTGAACCTGGCTGGCAAGCTGGCGGGCAACGCTTCACCGCTGTTTGCGAAGAACCTCGCCAACTTCCTCGACCTGATGGTGCAGAAGGACGGCAGCCTCAAGATCGATTACGACGACGACTGCATCAAGGGCACGCTGATCGCGCGCGACGGCCAACTGGTGCATCCGATTTTCGTGGGGGCGAAGTGATGGACATCCTCAACGTCTTCTCCCGTTCACGGGAGAAGAAGGGACCCGCTGCCTGGCAGCGGGGAGATGAGGGAACATCCAAGATCCAACTTTCCCTCACCTATCCCATTGCTATGCAATGGGCCCCTTTCCTCTCCCGCCAGGCGGGAGAGGACGTCACAGGAGCACTCTGATGGAAGCCATCTCTCATTCGGTTGACCCCTTCGTCTCGCTGTTCGGCATCTTCGTGCTGGCGGTGTTCGTGGGCTATTACGTGGTGTGGAACGTGACGCCCGCGCTGCATACGCCGCTGATGTCGGTGACCAATGCGATCTCGTCCGTCATTGTGGTGGGCGCGCTGCTGGCGGTGGGTGTGGGTGCGCTGGCATCTGGCTCGACCACGGCCATGATCTTCGGCTTCCTCGCGCTGATCCTCGCTTCCGTCAATATCTTCGGGGGCTTCCTCGTTACCAGCCGCATGCTCGCC
>JBKJQU010000056.1:0-12292 GCA_046594995.1 Aestuariivirga sp. | reverse complement strand
ATGAGGCCGTGCGCTTCTTCATCGTCGTCCACAATGCGGAAGCAGGTGGCGCCGGAGCCTGACATGCTGACGAATGGCAGTTCTTTTCCTTCTCCACCCGCAAGGTGGGGAAGGTGGCGCGCGGCGTCTTCGGCGCGTGACGGATGGGGCCCTTCGCCCGGGGCAATGGCCCCACCCGCTCGCTGACGCTCGCCGCCCTCCCCGCGCTGCGGAGAGGGATGAAGATCGCGCAGCTTCGTGATGACGTCGCCGATGAGCGGTGCGACCGCAATTGCCGGGGTCATCAAGTCGTTGCGCCACGTTGCGGGATCGATGGTGTTTTCGATCGGCGCGCCATAGCTCTGGCCGGGTATCAGTCCAAGGCCGTAGAAGACGGCGGGTGTCGACACGGCGACGCCGGGATTGACCAGCACCGCCTGCAGCGTCTTGAAATGCTCAAGCTGCGTGATGCGCTCGCCCATTCCCTGCATGCGGCAGGCTCGGCCTTCGAGACACACCGGCACATCGGCACCCAGCGACAGTGCGGCGGCCATGATCTCCTCATCAAGTTCAATACCGGCAAGTTTCAGGAAGCCGCGCATGGCGGCTGCGGCGTTGGCGGAGCCGCCGCCGATGCCTGAGGCCACAGGAAGGTTCTTGACCAGATGCACCGCGATGGGCGGAAGGGATTTCCTACGCGCTGCAGCGATGGCTGAAACCTTCGCATATGTCTTGGCGATGATGTTCTCGCCGGACGTCGGCAAGGCCGATGCGAAGGGGCCGCTTGCGGTGATGGCGAAGGCATCGGCGGGCGAAAACGTCAGCGTGTCGCCCACATCGGCGAAGGCGACGATCGAGTCGAGGTCGTGGTAGCCATCGGCGCGCCGCCCCAGCACGTGGAGTGCGAGGTTGATCTTGGCGGGGGCATGAAGCGTGAAGGGGATCATGCCTGAGTTGCCCTTCGAGGCCCGACTTGCGCCGGGCACCTCAGGGTGAGGAAATCCGCGTTCCGGATGCAGGCCCTTCGAGGCCCGGCTTGCGCCGGGCACCTCAGGGTGAGGACAGTATTGAGCGCCACGGCTCAGCCGTTGTTCTTGCCCGTGGTGTTCTGGGCGGGCGTTACCGGCACTTCATCGGGCAGACCGTCACGCAGCTTGCCTTCGATGCGCTTCAGGTCGTCGGGCTCGGGCTTGTTGTCCTTGGCGTGCTGCCACTGGAACTGCGCTTCGAGCTTGCGGCCCACGCGGTAATAGGCATCGCCCAGATGCTCGGCGATGATCGGGTCGGCGGGCAGCAATTCGACCGCGCGCTCGATGCTGGTGACGGCCTGCTCATAGTCGCCAAGCTGGAAATAGGCCCAGCCCAGGCTATCGATGATGTAGCCGTCGTTGGGGCGGAGTTCGACGGCCTTCTTCACCATTTCCATGGCTTCGGCGAGATTGATCTTCTTTTCAATCATCGAGTAGCCGAGGTAATTCAGAACCATCGGTTCTTCGGGCGAAAGTTCGAGTGCCTTGCGGAAACTCTTTTCCGCGATGTCCCATTGCTTTAGCCGCTCATGCGCGATGCCGTCGTAGTAGTAGACGCGCCACTGGCCCGTCACGGGTTCGGTGATCAGCGCGATGGCCATGTCATAGACGCGCGCGGCGTTCGCATAATCCTCGTTGTTGCGGTAGATATTGCCGAGGGTCACGATCGCATCATAGCTCTTCGGGTCGCGCTCGATCAGCGCGTTGAGCTTGACGAGGGCTTCGTCCTTGCGCTCGAGGCGCTGCAGGTTGACGGCGATTTCCATCTCGGCATTGATGCGGAGCGGCGAGTCCTCCGGCACCATGGCATAGGCCTCGATCGCCTGCTCATACTGGCGCATGTCTTCATAGGTATCGCCAAGCAGCGTCTGCATCACCGGCTTGTCAGCGCCGAAGGTGAGGGCAAGCCTTGCATAGGCCAGGGCAATGTCGATGTTCTGATCATCCGTCATCGCGGTGGCAAGAGAGAACAGCGCTTCAGCAGCGCCTGCGGCGGGTGTCGCCACGAAGGCCTGAGGCTTCACGCCCTTCAGCGACTTGTCGAGTGCATCCTGGATCAGCGGATTATCGTCGCCGCCTTCGATGAAGGCCTTGTAGATCTTCTGGGCATCGGGGCCACGGCCATTGCGCTCCAGAAAATTGCCATAGGCCTGAACGACGCGCAGCGATGTTCCGGCATCGTCATAGGCCTTGCGGTAGGAGGCTTCCGAGCGGATGGCGTTGCCGAGATAATCAGCGATCAGGCCTGAATGCAGCGACTTGAAATTGACAAAGCTGTCGTTTGCATCGAGCCGGTCGAGCGCCTTCAATGCGAGGTTCAGTTCGCCCTCGCCCGCATGCGCCCAGGCGATGAGCAGCGTGGAGGTGAGTTCGCCGACGGGCGTATAGGACGCGGCCTGGAAGTTCCGGCGGGCATCGGCATAATGACGGGCGCGGAAATCGCGCAGGCCCAGCACGATGCGGGCCATGCGCTGCTGGCTGTTGAAGCCCAGAACCCGGGTGGCATATTCCTCGGCGGCCTCGAAATTTCCTTCCGAGAGTTCGAGCAGGAAGACACGCTCGACAAGCAGCGGATTGTCCGCATCGGTCTTCAAGGCATTGGTCAGGAAATCAGAGGCGATGCCATAGTCGCGGAGCTTGCTGGCGGAACGGCCTGCGAGGTAATTGCCCGACAAGGATTTATCCGACTGCTCATAGGCGTGGGCGCCGGGGGTCAGCAGGCTGCCGCAGAACAAGGTGGCAAGCGCTGCGCGTAGGAGAAATCCCGTCATCATCATCCGTTTCATGAAAGCGGGCAGCCCGATGCCGCCCGCAGGGCGAGTCATCGGCACAAAATGAGGTCTTTTTGCGGTTGCCGCAACAGCAAAAGGGCGCCCTGCATTTCTGCCGGGCGCCCGGTTGATTGAAGCCGAATTACTTCAGCGAGACCGTCGTCTTGCCCGTGCCTGCCGAGGGAAGGGCGGGAAGTCCCGCACCTTCGGAGTCGGATTGGCCGCCGACACGAAGCTGGCCATTGCCTTCGATCATGACCCGATCGGCAACGATGGCAAATTGCGGCGTATCGGTTGCGATCTTTTCGGGGTTCGACACGGTGCCGATACCAGCGCCGGTGATATAGAGGATCTGCTTGGGATAATAGACGATACCCGTGATGTTGACGACGCCGCCGCCCTGAACGTTGTTGCCGTTGTTCTTGGTGGTGCCGGCAATCACGTTAGGATGCTGGGCGATGGCGATGCCCGCGAAGGGACCAGATGCCGGAGCCTTGATGGTGAGATTGCCCTGCGCCTGAACCGTAAGTTTCGAGCTGGTATCGGTGACGGCCGAGCTGACGTTGGTTTTGGTGATGATGATCGTGACGCCACCGTTGGCGATGACGTCACCGCCCGCCTTGATGTTCAACGTCCCGTCGACGATGAAGTATACGCCCGGAGACATCGTGATCCTGCCGCCATTATTGACGAAAAATCCACCATTGTATTTTCCAGGCTGGATCGTCGACGTGCCGCCTGCGCTCGGAGGTGTTCTGGTGACTGCCGAGGCCCATGCAGACGTATAACCACTAGCAAACTGCGCAGCCAACGGATCGGGATAAAGCGGGCAATCGATGGCGCCCGACTTTGGCAGGTAGGGGAAGTACTTCGTTCCGGTGTAATAGCCTCGCACACAGATTTTCTTGGCTGTCAGACTTGCGTTGCCATTTTCATACAGGCCCGACGTGCTGTTTGAATTGACCCAAACCGCGCAACCCGGCGCAATGATGTCGGCTGTGCCCTGAATCTCGAGAGCCTGGGATGCAGTCTGGTTCAGCACCAGCATGCAAAGCAGACTAGCGCCCTCCGTCCAGCCGGACTGCGAGCTGACCCTGATGTTGTAGCTGCGGCCGCTGTTGCTTCCGGCCTCGTTGCCGCCATCGCCGGACTCGACTTCGGCGTCGCCTTCTCCGATCGCATCGAAGACGTTCATGAAGGAACCCTTCACGGTCGCCTTCACGGAAATGCTGACACTGGTGGTGGTGGCGACCACCGTCGGGGTATCGACGACGTCGATGTCATTCAGTGTTGCGAGGCCCTGCGTGAGGTAATTGGTGGCGATTGCAGCGCGCTTCGTCTTGCGCTCATCGGCGGTGCCTGAGATGTTTCTGGCGCCGGCGGCGGCGAGCGTCGCGCCATCGGTGACGAGCTGCATCTTTTCCTTCACACGGCTGATGCGCGCATAATCGACGGCCATGCCAGCTGCACCAATGATCGGGATGGCTGCAATGGCCCCGATCATCGTGAGGTTGCCGAGGTCGGAGCGCAGGAAGCGGCTCGTCCGGCGGTGGAACGCTGTCATGATATCAGCAAGTGCCATGGGTAAAAGTCCTTCTTCAGAATTGTTACCCGGCAAATTGCATTCAACTCGTGAGCAGATCCTTGCCCTGATTGTTTCAAATTGAACGAAACGGCCCAAATATGGCCCACGGGCAGCTGTAACTTGGGAAATGGTTACCAAGTGTTTTCAATTTTAGGCAGTTCAGTCTGCCCAAATTCAGAAGCTTTTCAATGAGATCGATTGCAGCGCCGGAAAAGTGCCTGGCCTCGCCTCACCACTGCGCGGCGGAACTGACCTGCATGTTGGTGCCGTTGTTCTTCTCGCCGTCGCCAAGGTTGAAGACGCTGGCCCAGAAGCTCTCGAAATGCGCAAAGAGCGTGACCTCGATCGAGTTCGGCTTCATCTCGATGAGCGGGCTTCCGGCGATCAGGGCCTCGGTCACATCGGCAGTGGAATTCCGGACGTAGTTTTCAGCGATCTCGCGGCGGCGGGCCTCCGCTTCCCCTGGATCGGCTGGAAGGCGGGACGGGGCAGCGGCAGCCTGTGCCGCAAGATCCGCGATCTTCTGGAGCTGTTCGCGCGCCTCGCCCTTGCGGCTATTGTCGATCACCAGGCTTGAGGCACCGACGATGGCAAAAGTGGCGACCGTCGTCACCACCATCATGTTGCCGCGCGCATCGCGAAGGAAGCGGCGCATGCTGCTCATGAGGCTGTGGAAGGCGAAGGGATTGGGCATGGTGCATCCTTTGATTGCGGAGAGGATCGCCTGCCGTCATTAAAAAATTGCTAAGCCCGTCTGGACAAGGCGTTGAAAATTGTCCCGTTGCGTTGATTTCATCACGCTGACCCCCGACCAAACTCACATGTTGGGGTAGTTCGGCCCTTCGCCGCCCTGCGGCACCACCCAGTTGATGTTCTGCGACGGGTCCTTGATATCGCAGGTTTTGCAGTGGACGCAGTTCTGGTGGTTGATCTGGAAGCGCGGCGCATTGCCCTCTTCGCGCACCACCTCATAGACGCCGGCCGGGCAGTAGCGCTGGGCCGGCTCGTCCCATTCCGGCAGGTTCACGGCAATCGGCACATCCTTGTTCTTCAGTTGCAGGTGGACCCTCTGGTCTTCCTCGTGATTGGTGGCGGAAAAGGCAAGGTTGGTGAGGCGGTCGAAGGAGATGACGCCGTCGGGCTTTGGATAATCGATGGGCCTGACGTGCGCCGCGGGTATCAGCGTGGCATAGTCGGGCTTACCATGCTTCCAGGTGCCGAGGCCAAACCCCAGGAGCTGGTTCATCCACATATCAAGGCCGCCCAAGGCCAGGCCACCAACAAGGCCGAGCTTCGACCACATGGGCTTGACGTTTTTCACACGCTTCAGGTCCTGATAGACCCAGGAATTGCGGTAGGCCTCCTCGTAGGAAGAGAGCTCGTCACCGGAACGGCCGGCCTCAAGCGCGGCAAAGGCTGCTTCCGCCGCCATCATGCCTGTCTTCATGGCATTGTGCGAACCCTTGATGCGCGGCACGTTGACGAAGCCCGCCGAGCAGCCGATCAGGGCGCCGCCGGGGAAAAACAGCTTCGGCACGGACTGGAAACCGCCCTCGGTGATGGCACGCGCGCCATAGGCCACGCGGCGGCCGCCCTGGAGCACCGGCTCGATCAGCGGGTGATGCTTGAAGCGCTGGAACTCCCTGTAAGGATCGAGATAGGGATTCTGGTAGTTCAGGTGCACGACGAGGCCGATCGAAACCAGATTGTCCTCAAGGTGATACATGAAGCTGCCGCCGCCGGTCTTGAGACCCAGGGGCCAGCCCATGGTGTGGGTGACTTGGCCTCGGCGGTGGTTTTCGGGCAGAACCTCCCAGAGTTCCTTCATGCCGAGGCCGAACTTCTGCGGTTCGCGGCCTTCCGACAACTTGAACTTGCCGATGATTTCCTTGGCCAGAGAGCCGCGCACGCCTTCGGCGATGAAGACGTATTTGCCGAGAAGCTCCATGCCTGGCTGGAAATCATCCTTAAGCTTTCCATCCTTGCCGATGCCGACAACGCCTGCGACGACGCCCTTGACCGAACCATCCTCGCGGTAGAGTACTTCGGAGCAGGCAAAGCCCGGATAGATCTCGACGCCCAAGGCTTCCGCCTGGGTTGCCAGCCAGCGGCAGACATTGCCGAGCGAGACGGCATAGTTGCCATGATTGTCCATCAAGGGCGGCATTAGCGCGTTGGGCAGCCTCAATGCCCCTTGCGGCCCCAGCATGAAGAAGCGGTCCTCGATGACGGGGGTGTTGAGGGGCGCTCCCTTTTCCTTCCAGCCGGGAATCAGTTCGTTCAAGGCAATCGGGTCGATCACGGCACCAGAGAGGATATGGGCACCCACTTCCGAGCCCTTTTCGAGCAGGCAGACGGAAACATCCGGCGACAGCTGCTTCAGGCGGATCGCCGCGGCAAGGCCGGCAGGGCCTGCGCCGACGATCACGACATCGTATTCCATGGCTTCGCGCTGGACCTGTTCCACAGCCGCTTCTCCGTCTATTGGTAAATGATCGGGGCCTGTTATAGTGACGGTCCCCCTTGAGACAAGTCGCCATTTCGGACATGGAAGCTGAGCAAAACGACATGACGCCGCATGAGGCGGCCCAGGCGCTGCGCTGGCTCGCCGAAATGGGCGCCGACGAGGTGATCGGCGAGACGCCCGTCAACAGGATGAACGTTGCCCAAGCTTCCGCTGCAACGCCCACGCCCGTAAAGCGGCCGTCGCTTCCGCCATCCGCACCGGTTGTCACCCCCGTTGCGGCGCGGCCTCTTATTGCCGCAGCGGGTGCTGCCAATGCTGCCGATTGCAGGACACTGGAAGAACTTGAAGCCGCATTGGCAACGTTCGATGCCTGCCCGCTGAAGAAGACAGCGACGCGGCTGTGCTTTTCGGACGGCAACCCTCAGGCCCGCGTGATGCTGGTGGGCGAGGCGCCGGGGCGCGACGAGGACATCCAGGGCAAGCCGTTCGTGGGAAAGTCAGGGCAATTGCTGGACCGCATGCTGCAGGCCATCGGATTGTCACGCAGCGCGGAAGACCGCGAAAACTCGGTCTTCATCACCAATGCCATCTTCTGGCGTCCGCCGGGGAATCGGACGCCGACGGAGGCCGAGACCACGATGTGCCTGCCCTTCCTGATCCGTGCCATCGAGATCCAGAAGCCCGACGTGATCGTCTGTCTCGGCGCAACGCCGGCCCATCGCCTGACGGGGAAGATGGAAGGCATCCTGAAGCTCAGGGGCAAGTGGATGACGGCAAACATCAGTGGACGGAACATTCCGCTGCTGCCCACCCTCCACCCCGCCTATCTGTTGCGGCAGCCCAACCAGAAGCGCCTGGCATGGCGCGACCTGCTGGCCTTGCGGCAAGTTCTGGACGCTCATTAGAAATCGCATATCTGGAACAGCCACTGCGCTTGAAGCCCTAAAGTATCGTTGTGAACAGAGATACAGTCTTGATAAGAATTTATAAGCCGCAGCGATGATTTAGGCCAACAAGGCCTCCTCTATCCCGGAAATTATATTCTAGTAACGTCAAGTTAAAAACCGGATTTCGTACCGGTTTTTCAGCACTTTCTCTTGTCCTCCAGACTCGAATGGTGTTTGATGCCGGATACCAACAGGCGTGGTTCATTTTCGCATTGCGGCAATTCCGAACCTCGAAATCAAAATTTTCTCCGTAGGTTCTCCAGGTCATGACTGAGGCTCGCCAATTTATTCCTGTCAGGATTGCCATTCTGACAATCTCCGATACCAGAACGCTCGATGACGATGTTTCGGGCCAGACACTTGCCGACCGCGCGGCGGCGGCGGGTCATTCGCTTTCTGCCCGGAAAATAGTGAAGGACGACATTCGCGCAATCCGGCACATCATACGCGACTGGACCAACCGCAATGATGTGGACGCGATCATCACGACCGGCGGTACGGGCTTGACCGGGCATGACGTGACAATCGAAGCGGTGCGCCCCCTCTTCGAAAAAGAGATCGATGGGTTCGGTACGCTTTTTCATATGATATCGTTTGCAAAGATCGGCACCTCGACCGTCCAGTCACGCGCTACGGCCGGAATCATGAAGGGAAAGTACATCTTCTGCCTGCCGGGCTCGCCCGGTGCCTGCCGCGACGGCTGGGACCAGATCCTGCAACCGCAGCTCGATTATACCCACAAGCCGTGCAATTTCGTCGAGATCATGCCGCGGCTCGAAGAGCACCTGAAGCGGACCAACGGCTAAACGCCGCCCGGACCCTCCTCCATCTGACAGTTCCTGCAGCCGGCCCGCCCTCACGCGGGCCGTTTGTATGAAACCGTACACAACGTAGAAAATGCCAGTTTTGTTGCAGTGCATCACGCGAGTGTGAGGATAACTGTAACTCCGTGATGCACAATTGACTGTTGCTCACAAATCCAACGGCAAGTTATTGATTTCTGACGATTTTATTATCTCGTCTCTGTCACCCGTCTTGATTCGATTCCTGCCCGAACAGGCGTATTTATAGTTCATCGAAACGGCGAACGACGCGGCTTCGAAAACATTCCCCGGGAGCACGACATGCTCTTCAACTTGAAAAATGGAGACTAAAATGAACAAGATCGCAATCTCGCTTCTCGCCCTTACCGCACTCACCGGCGCTGCATTCGCCAATGACCGCACCGAGGAAGGCACGGTTGCCTCGCGCAACGTATCGTCCATGAACACTGAAACTGCCGGCGCGAGCGTTGTCACGTCATCGGATGCGGATGCATCAAGCCTGATGTGGATGAAGCGCTACGGCATCGAGGCGAACACCGGAAACGGCAACGATTAATTCCCGATCAGGCTGCAGACATCGCCGCCTTCACCATCAAACCAACTCAAACACTGGAGACTAAAATGAACAAGATCACCCTTTCGCTTCTCGCCCTTACCGCGCTGACCGGCGCTGCCTTCGCCAATGACCGCACCGAGGAAGGCACCGCCGCCTCGCGCAATGTTGGGGGCATGACCTCTGAAATCGCCGGCGCCACCGTCGCCAACGATGGTTCGGATGCTTCGGGCTTCGTGTGGATGAAGCGCCACGGCATCGAGGTCAACACCGGCAACGGCAACAACTAAGACCTTCAATCGTTGAACGACTTCAGGGGGCCGTGTCCATGACACGGCCCTTTTCTGGCTTTCGCAGGGCCTACTCCGGAGACGATTGCCAGCCCGGCCAGGATCACCAGGCCGCCGATGATCTGGGCGGGTACGATGGGCTCACCCAGCACGAAGAAGGCCGTGAAGATTCCGACGACCGGCATGAGCAGAATGAAGGGCGCCACTTCATCCATCCGGCATTGCCGCAAAAGCGAGAACCAGCACATGTAGGCGAGGTAGAAGCCGACGACGCCGACGAAGGCCAGCAAGGACCATTCCACCAGACCTGCGGACTGGATGGACAGCAGCTGGCCGTTCTCGAACAGGATGGTGGCAAGCGCAAGCTGGGGCACGCTGCCGAAGGCATTGGCCTTCAACAGGCCCACACCGCTGTCTCGCCCGAGCTTTCGCGCCAGCACCTGCCCCAGCGACCAGGCGAAAGCGCCAGCGATGATCATCAGCGTGGGGATCAATGCAGGCGCCTCTTCCGGCAGGCCGATGACGATGGCGACGCCCGCGATCGACAGCGCCGTGCCGACCGACTTCCTCAGGTCCAGCTTCTCCTTCATGATGGCCCAGTCGAGCAGGACGGCCATTGGAATCTGGATCTGGAGGATGAGGTTGGCGGCAGTCGCCGAGGTTTCGCGCAGGCCCCAGAACAGCAGGGCGCCCTGTATCGTAACGGCAAGCGATGAGATCGCGATGATCGAGGACAGCGGCGTTTTCAGCTTCTCGCGATGGGTGATGGCCAGCACGATTGCAATTCCGCCATAGACCATCAGCATCATGAACAGCGGCGGAAAATGCGCCACGGCGGGCTTCGCGATGGTGAAGCCCGTGCCGAAGAACAGCGGCGGCATGAGGGCCAGGAGAATCTGTCGTCTGGTCATGGCGGCGGACCATGCCCGGGAATGCGGCGCTCAACAATCTTGTTCTTGATTTGTTCTATTATTCAAACTATATGAACTTCTATGTCCACGTTGATCGACAAACGTCAGGCCCTTGGCCTTGATCCGGCGATTCTGGGAAGCGGGCGTTACACAGCGCTCGCATCGCAGGCGCGTGGCCGCGGCGCGAAGATCAATCAGTCTGGCCGTTACGAGCCGTTCAGCCGGTCGCTCTTCGATGATGGCTGGCAGGGGCTGGAGGAGCTTCCACCGTTCAAGACGCAAGTCTTCGAGGAAAACCCGAAGACCATCATCACCCGGAACGAGTCGCCTGACATTTCCTTCGACCGTTCGATCAACCCCTATCGCGGCTGCGAGCATGGCTGCTCCTATTGCTATGCGAGGCCTGCCCACGCCTATATGGGCCTGTCGCCGGGGCTGGATTTCGAGAGCAAGCTGTTTGCGAAGTCCAATGCGCCGGAACTGCTGCGGGCCGAACTCTCCGCCAAAAACTATCAGCCGCGCACCATTGCGCTGGGTGCGAATACCGATGCCTACCAGCCGATCGAGCGCGAGCGGCGGATTACCCGGCGCATCCTTGAAGTGCTCTCCGAGTTCAACCATCCGGTTGGCATCGTCACCAAGTCGGCGCTTGTCACGCGCGACATCGACATCCTCGGTCCCATGGCGGCGAAGGGCCTGGTGAAGGTGGCGCTGTCGATCACGACGCTTGATCCAAAGCTTGCACGCGCGATGGAGCCCCGCGCCTCGACGCCCACCAAGCGGCTTGAGGCGATCGAGAAGCTGTCTGCGGCGGGAATCCCGACGGTCGTCATGGTGGCGCCGATCATTCCGGCGGTGAATGATTCCGAGATCGAGGCGATTCTCAAAATTGCGAGCACGGCCGGCGCGAGCGAGGCAGGCTATGTGATGCTGCGCCTGCCGCTGGAGTCACGCGACGTGTTCAAGGACTGGCTGCAGACCACCATGCCGGACCGCGCGGCCAAGGTCATGTCGCTGGTGAAGTCGGTACGCGGCGGCAAGGAAAATGATTCGACCTTCGGCCGCCGCCAGACCGGAACGGGGCCTTATGCGTGGTCGATCGGGCGGCGCTTCGAACTCTCCTGCCAGCGGCTTGGCCTCAACCTCACGAAGATCAAGCTTTCGAACGAGCACTTCCGCAGGCCCCCGCAGCCGGGTGAGCAGTTGACGCTGCTCTAGCCCACCGCCCATAAGGGGCGGATGGGACGCGACGAACCTGATTTCACCATAGAGCTTTCGGCCATGCGCAAGGGTGCGCAGCGCATCTGCGGCATAGACGAGGCGGGGCGTGGGCCCTGGGCGGGACCTGTGGTTGCAGCAGCCGTGATCCTCGATCGCAATGCCATTCCTCCCGGCCTCAACGACTCGAAGAAGCTGTCTCATGCACAGCGGGAAGCGCTGTTCTACCCAATCGTGCGGATGGCGCGCATAGGCATCGGTATCGCGGATGTCGATCGCATCGACCGCGATAACATTCTGGCGGCTACGATGTGGGCGATGGGGCAAGCACTCGCGCAGCTCGGCGATGTTTCGCTGGCGCTGATCGACGGCAACCGCGCGCCGAAACTCTCATGCAGCGTGCAAACTGTCATCGGCGGCGATGCAAAGTCGCTATCGATTTCGGCTGCATCGATCATCGCCAAGGTCACGCGCGACCGCATCATGATGGCGCACGACGTCGACTATCCGCAATATGGATTCGCGCGGCACAAAGGTTATGGCACCCAGGTCCATCAACAGGCGCTGACGGCACATGGGCCCTGTCCGCTGCACCGTAAAAGCTTTGCGCCCGTTGCGGCATTTTTCATGCGTTAACCATCTCCCGGGAATTCGATTCACCCCTGACTCCACACGATTCATGATGGCTCATCAGAGCCAGTTGCGTATACGTACAGGG
>JBKJQU010000383.1:0-11589 GCA_046594995.1 Aestuariivirga sp. | reverse complement strand
CGGCAAGACGGACCTCGAGCCGACGAGTTCGACGGGGCTTGCGGTCAATTACACGGCCTATAGCGCCGCGAGCTACAACATCGCAGATGAAATCGCGGGCCTGAACGGTGGCTCGGTGAGCTTCGACGCGCGAGCATTCTCCCGCTTCGGCACACTGCAGCAGACGGGAATTTTGGGGACAACGACATTCGCCGACATGACGGCGGTGCGCCTGGATACGACGTGGAACTACTCGGACGAAAAGCGGGCACTAAGTTACCGGCTGGGCGACATCGTGAGCGGCGGCCTTTCGTGGACACGGCCCGTGCGCATGGGGGGCGGGCAGGTGCGGCGCAATTTCGACTTGCGGCCCGATCTCATCACCATGCCGGTACCGCAGGTGGAAGGCAGCGCCAAGGTGCCCTCGACGCTTGATGTCTATATCGATGGCGTGAAGGCCTATTCGGGAAAGCTGCAAGAAGGCCCCTTCAAGGTCGACAATCTTCCCGTCTATACGAATGAGGGCACAGTGCGCGTGGTGCTTACCGACGTGACCGGCCGCGAAGTGACATCCGAAACCGATTTCATCACATCGCCCGAGTTGCTGAAGCGCGATCTTTATGATTTCTCCATCGATGCCGGGGTGCTGCGGAGCGATTTTGGCACCGAGTCCTTCGGTTATGGCGACCAGCCTGTGGGAGTTGCAAGCCTGCGATACGGCATCCTCGATATACTGACCGGCGAGGCCCATGTCGAGGCAGGGCTCGGCCTTGTATCAGGCGGCGCTGGACTTTTGCTCTATGGCGGCAAGATAGGTCTATTCAGCGGTGCCGCGGCCGCCAGCACTTTCGAGAACGAGACTGGCTTCTTCCTCCAGGCGGGATGGGAAGCGCGTTATGGCAGGCTGGGGTTGTCCGCCTCTGCTTCGCGTACTGTTGGTGATTACAAGGATCTCGCCAGTGTAAGCGCGGTGATGGCGGACGGCAGCATCAACAAGGACGCCGGCGTACCGCGGGCGCTCGACCGTATTTCGATCAACTACAGCCTGCCTCAGATCGAGGCGGGTTTCGGCGTCAGCTTTGTGCATCAGGAAGCGGCCAGCGGCACCCGTTCGCTGCTTCTCAGCGGGAGTTATTCACAAACAATTTTCGATGATGTGACATTGTTCGCAACGACCTATGCCGATTTTGGAGACACTGCGGAATATGGCGCGTTCGTGGGAGCGTCCATACCCTTCGGAAAATCAATGTCGGCGACTGCGAGTGCGGCAATGACAAACGGAGCTGTGAATGCGACGGCAGAAGTGTCGAAATCGTTCAACGATGATGACAACATACAGACTGCCTGGCGGGTTGCGCATTCCGAAAGCGACAGCCGCTTCACCACGGCCAGCGGGGCCGTGCGAACCAGCAAGGCGACGATCGAGGGTGCAGTCTCGAAACAGGATGACTCGCTCCGCGCCAATATTGTGGTTGAGGGTGCGGTGGTGGTAGCAGGTGGCAGCATCATGGCGGGCCGCAAGATCCACGATTCCTTTGCAATTGTCGATGTGGGAGCGCCTGACGTTCCTGTGGAGTATGAGAACCGCCCGGCTGGCAAAACAGGCAGAAACGGCAAGCTTTTGTTGACACAGCTGAACTCGTTCCAGAAAAACCGCATCTCGATCGACACCGAGAAACTTCCGCTGACGGCGGAAGTCGGCGAAACGGAAATACTGGTGGTGCCGCGCGATATGGCTGGGCTGGTTGTTGCGTTCGGGGTAAAGGCGGAGCAGGCAGCGGCACTCGTCACTCTTGTCGATGCCGCAGGCAAACATATTCCCGAGGGTTCGGAAGTTTTCATGGAAGGCGTGAGCGAAGCCGCCATCGTTGGCTACGACGGGCAAGTCTATGTGACCGGTATCGGCGCCAGCAACAACGTCGCGGTGAAGTTTGCAGGAGGAGAATGCCGGGCAAGTTTCGAATACAAACCGGATACCGAAGCACAGACTATCATTGGGCCAGTGCAATGCAATTGATGAGAGTTCTTTCCTGCGTTGCCTTCATGGTGATGGCAAGCGGCAGCGCACTGGCGCAGAGTTGCTCATTCTCGAATACCGGCGTCAATTTCGGCAACGTAAACTTGACCACGGGCGGCTTTCAATCAGCCACCGGTACGCTCACCGCGCAATGCACCGGAAGCCCAGGGCAGCGAATCAACATCTGCGCCAACTTCAACGTGGGGTCGGGCGGTATCCATCCGTCAGGCAGCCCGCGCCTTATGCTGCAGGGCGCCCTCAGCATGCGCTATGATCTGTTCCGCAACAATGGCGTTGGCCAGAGCTGGGGTTCACACACCTGGGGCTATGCATCGCGGCCGCCGAGTATCACGCTAACACTCAACAGCAGCGGTTTTGGTTCGGTAAGCCAGACGATTTTCGGAAGGCTTTACAATCAACAGTCGGCCGTGCCGACAGGCACCTTCTTATCGACGTTCGCCGGCAACCAGACCCAGATCGACTATGGCTATGCAGCAGGCTTCAATTGCGGTCCGACACTGTCGCCCCGGGTTCAGAACGTGCCCTTTGTCGTGCGTGCGACGAACAACAGTTCGTGCACGGTGACGGCAACCGATCTCAATTTCGGAAACCACTCGGCACTCAACGCGGCGATCGCCAGCAGCAATGCCGTTACCGCCACCTGCACGGCAGGAACGCAATATGAGATCGGACTGAGCAATGGGTCATCGGGCGCCACCGATCCGGCACTGCGGCGGATGACGAATTCAGCCACGCCGGACTCGATCCGGTACAGCATCTACCGGGATGGCGGACGCACCCAGGTGTGGGGCAACTCGACCGGCGCCAACACCATGAGCGCGGTTGGAACTGGCGCGGCGCAGACTTTCACGGGCTATGGCGTCGTGCCACCGCAACCCACGCCTGCTTCGCTGGTCTATTCCGACACGGTGATCGTGGTGGTGACCTACTAGGTCCGGAAAGGGCTTTTCAGCTTCATGTGCCTGTTCACGTCCTTGTAGAGCAGGTAGCGGAAGCGTCCGGGTCCGCCTGCGTAGCAGGCCTGCGGACAAAAGGCGCGGAGCCACATGAAGTCACCAGCCTCGACCTCGACCCAGTCGTTGTTGAGGCGGTAGACGGCTTTTCCTTCCAGCACGTAGAGGCCGTGTTCCATCACATGCGTCTCGGCGAATGGGATGATGGCGCCGGGCTCGAAGGTGACGATGTTCACATGCATGTCGTGGCGGATGTCGCCAGGGTCGGCAAAGCGCGACGTGGCCCACTTGCCGTCCGTGCCGGGCATGGCAAAGGGCTTCACCTCATCGTCGCTGGTGACGAAGGCCCCAGGAAAGTCGATGCCTTCAACCTTCTCGTAGGCCTTGCGGACCCAGTGGAAACGGACTGCGGCGTCGCTGGTGTTCCTGAGTGACCATCTGGTTGCCGGGGGGATGAAGGCATAGCCGCCGGTTTTCAGCTCATGGTTCTTGCCATCGAGCGTCAGCGTCATGTTGCCCTCGACGACGAAGATCACGCCTTCAGCTTCCGGATCGGGCTCCGGCTTGTCGCTGCCGCCGCCGGCGGCAACTTCCATGATGTATTGCGAGAAGGTTTCGGCAAAGCCCGACAGCGGCCGGGCGATCACCCAGGCCCGCGTCTTGTCCCAAAAAGGAAGCGAGCTTGTCACGATATCGCGCATCACACCCTTCGGGATCACCGCATAGGCTTCGGTGAAAACGGCGCGGCCTGTGAGCAGGTCGGTCTGCGGCGGATGCCCGCCCATGGCGGCGTAATAGCTGCGGCTGATCATGTCTCGTCCCGGTCCTGAGAGAACCGAGGCATAGAACCGGCGCGAGGCTACCGCAAGCGCTGGCTAAAAGGTCTTGGGCTCCGGTTGTCCGAAGATGAAGCCCATGCCATCGAGGCCATAGATATCAGGGCGAAAATTCACACGTCCGTCTTCCGTCGCCCAGGCCGTCAAATAGACCCAGCGGATGTCAGGACCGTTCTCGATCTTCTGGTCATATTGCTCGGTGCTGGCCACCAGCATGTCGTACTGCGTTTCATCGAGGCCCGACTGCGAGCGGTCGAGGATCCACTTCACCACGGTCTGGACTTGATCGATACGCACACAGCCCGAGCTTTCGAAGCGCACGTTGCGGCCGAACAGTTCGCGGTGCGGCGTGTCGTGCATGTAGACCATGTGGTCGTTCGGGAAATTGATCTTGACCACGCCCAGCGAATTGTGCTCGCCCGGTTCCTGCCGGAAGAAATAGCGGTCCGGCGGTGTCGTGTACCAGTCAACCAGCAGGGGATCGATCTCCGGTCCGTTCACGCCATCGAAGACCCGGATGTGATTGGTGTCGAGGTAGCTCGCATCTTCCAGATATTTCGGCACGATGTCGCGCTCGACGATCGAAGCCGGAATTTTCCAGTAAGGATTGAAATTGATGTCGCTCACCTTGCTGGCGAGCGTGGGAGAGGGGCGCTCCAGCTTGCCGACCACTATGTTGTGGCGCGAATAAACACGGCCATACTCAACGGTTTCAAGCTGGGTGGCGGGAATGTTGACGAGGATCGAGAAGTCGCTGAGATTCTGTGCATAGGCCTCGATGCGCGGCAGGTTCTCGCGCAGCATACCAAGGCGGGTTTCAGCGGGCACATTCAGCTGAGCCAGCGTCTTTTCGGCGACGATTCCACTTGGCAGCACGCCATGATTGATCTGGAAGGCACGCACGGTTTCAACAAGCTCATCGTCGTAGACTGACGCGGTTTCTGAGTTCAGGGAATCGAAGGGCAGGTAGTTTTCAGCAACAAGGCGCTGGCGCAGTGCGAGCACGGCATCTCCCTTGGCGCCCTTCTTGAGCGTCTTGGAGCCAAGCAGCTGCCAGCCGCCGCCTGCGACAATTTCCTCATAGATCTGGATCGCACCAACCATCCATTCGGCTGAGGCAACGCCGATCATCGGGGCCTGGTCTTGTCCGGCGACAATCTCGGTCTGCGTGGCGAGCTTGTTGGATGCCGGAGCGGCGACGTCGGGTACTGTCTTCGAGCCAACAGAACCGATCGAGCTGGTGAAGACCGGCTCTTCTGCAAGAGCGGGCACAACGGCGGCCATGGCGAAGAGGCCACCCATGGCAAGGATGTTCCGATTGAATGCGCGACGCGACAGCACTGTTGATCCCTTGGGCTTCATTCTTCTGACACTGGGCAAGTTCGGTAAACGGTGTCTTAATTCCGCTTCAGATATCACCTGCCTGAGACGGGAATGAGGCAAAAATGCTTCTCAGGTCAATGCCGTCACTTCGCGTCGGAAGGGCTGGTCGAGATAATCCGGTTCGGGCAGGCCAAAGCCTTCGGCGAACTTGCGGCCAGAATGGACGGCGGCTGCAATTGTTCCGGGTCCGTAGCAATCTCCTGCGCGGGAGGCCGTGATGTCGGCTGCCGCCAAGGCATGGAAAAGACTGTCCACCGGTTTGCGGGCCGTCACGAGCACCACGGATGATGAAGCAAGTTTCGAGACGTTGCCGGTGAACACGCAATCAAGCGTCACATGATCGAGTGCAATGCCGCAAATGCCTTTGTTTGCTTCGATTTTCACGCCCAGATCAAGCAGCCGCTTCTGGATGACCTTCTGTTCCAGCGAAGCCTTGGTAAAGGACGAAGCTGTAGCTGATGGCGTCACCAGCGTCACCGCATAATCCTCCTTGCGTAGCAGTTCGGCCAGCACGCCGCCCATGTAGTAGTGATCATCGTCATAGATCACCACCTCACGGCCCTGAGGGCGCTTGCCGTTCATCAAGTCGTCTGGCGTCAGGATATCGGCACCTTCCACCATGTCTACCGGCGTCAGGATGTGGCGGCCCGCGCCGTTCCGCAGCCACTCCGAACCGGTGGTCAAAAGAACGTGATCGGCACCGACTTCAACGACGGTCTCTAGCGTCATCTCGCTCTCGAGGTAGAGCGCGACATTCGGCAACTTGTCCAATTGCAGCATGCGCCAATCGCGCACCCGGCCCCAGGCCGAAAGACCCGGCAAGCGGCATTCCTGCGCTACGCGCCCCCCGGCTTCCGTAGCCTTGTCGGCGATCGTCACCTGGTATCCGCGCTGCCCCAGCGCGCGGCCCGCCTCCAGGCCTGCTGGCCCCGCACCGATGATGAGGACGTGCGCGTCGCTTTCCTTCGGCCTGATCTTTTCAGGATGCCAGCCGCGCCGCCATTCCTCGCCCATCGAGGGGTTCTGGGTGCAGCGTAGCGGCGTCATCGTATAATCATGCGTGACGCAGATATTGCAGCCGATGCATTCGCGGATGTCTTCAAGGCGGCCTTCCTCGATCTTCTTGGGCAGGAAGGGATCGGCAATCGATGGCCGCGCCGCGCCGATCATATCCATGATGCCCTGCCTGATGACCCGCACCATCGTATCGGGTGACGTATAGCGGCCAACACCGACGACGGGCTTGGTCGTGAGCTTCTTGACGCCTTTGATGTAGGGCTCCTGAAATCCTTCTTCCGAGAAGCGCGAGGTCTGGGAATCCTTTGACCAGTCTGACAGAGACAGGTCCCAAAGGTCGGGCAATTCCGCCATCATGGCGATTGCGTCTTCTACTTCCGGGGGTTCCAAACCTGCCGAGCCCTGAAACTCATGCATAGCGATTCGGACGGGAACTGCGCAGGTGTCGCCCACGGCATCCTTCGTGTCCTCGATCACTTCACGCAGCAGGCGTGCGCGGTTTTCGAGCGAGCCGCCGTATTCATCGTTGCGGAAATTGGTGGTGCGGGACAAGAATTGCTGGAAGATGCCGAGGCCGTGCCCGGCATAGACATAGACCAGATCGAAGCCCGCCTCTTTCGAGCGCAATGCGGCCTTGCGATGCGCGCGGCGCAGGTTCCTGATATCCTCCTTGTCCATCTGCCGCGCTTGCACGGGATCGTTGAAGTAGCTTCCCGTCGGCATGGCGCTGGCGGCGATCGGCACTTCGCGGGACCAGAGATTGTTCGCCGTATAGCCCGAATGGCACAGCTCGATTCCGGCGAGCGAGGAATGTTCGTGAATCTTCTCGGCAATGCGCGCCAGCATGGGAATGTCATCATCGCTCCACAGGCGAAGTTCTACATAGGGTGCCACATCGGCTGTATGATGAATCTCCACCATCTCGGTGCAGACCACGGCCCAGCCGCCCTCCGCCTTCATGCCGCGCATGGCGGCCAGTGCCGAAGCATCGCGATAGCCCATGCCATTGCAATGCGGCACCTGAAAGAAGCGGTTCCTTGCCACATGCGGGCCGATGCGGACGGGTTCGAAGAGAATATCGTAGCGTGGGTCGCGGGTCATGACGGCTCCGGTATTGGGTGATGGCAACCCTAGCAAAGCCGCAAGGGGCTCGGCTATGCTCCTCATGAATGGATCAATGCGGGAGAGTTCTGTGCTGCCAGATTATGTGGATGTTGAGAAGGCAGCGGAACGGCTGAAAGGTTTTGCGGTGCGAACGCCGGTCATCCAGTCGGTGAAACTCGACGAAATGACAGGTGGACGCGTGCTCATCAAGGCGGAGTGCCTGCAGCGCACGGGGTCCTTCAAGTTCCGCGGCGCCTGGAACTGCATTTCGCAGATTGACCCTGCGCAATATCCGGGCGGCGTTGTTGCTTTTTCATCTGGCAATCATGCGCAGGGTGTTGCTGCCGCCGCGCAGATCAAGGGTCTGCCTGCGCTTATCGTGATGCCGTCGGACACGCCTCGCATCAAACAGGACAACACGAAAGGCTTTGGCGCCGAAGTTGTTACGTATGACCGCGCATCCGAGGATCGCGAGGCGATTGCCGCGCGCTATGTAGTTGAGCGGCAGGCCGTGCTGGTGCCGCCGTTCGAGCATCCGGACATCATTTCCGGGCAGGGAACCGCCGGGCTTGAGTTGGCGGATGAGGCGGCGGCGCTCGGCGTCAGGCTCGATGATGTGCTGGTCTGTTGCAGTGGCGGCGGCCTGACAGCTGGCGTTGCGCTTGCGATGGAAGCGAAGTCTCCAGCCACGCGCGTCCATTCGGTCGAGCCTCAGGGCTTCGATGACTATGCGCGAAGCCTCAACAGCGGTATGCGTCAGAATAATGTGAAGTCGACGGGATCGATCTGCGATGCTTTGCTATCGGTACAACCCGGAGCAATGACATTCGCCATCAATCAATCGCGGCTGGGGCCGGGGCTTGTGGTAAGCGATGCGGAAGCAGCAGAGGCCGTGCGCTTCGCCTTTGAAGTATTGAAACTGGTGCTTGAACCGGGTGGCGCCGTGGCGCTGGCCGCGGTTCTGGCGGGCAATATCGACACAAAGGGCCGCAGTATCGGCGTCATCGCCTCGGGCGGCAATTGCGACGCCGAACTTTACGCACGGATCCTCCGGCGCGAGATCTAGTCTAGCTCGCTTCCGCCATCTCGTTTTGAAGCGGCACGTCGATGTCTTCGCCGGGCTTGTGGCGAATGATGACGATGCGGCGCTTCGGTGCTGCTTCGACCTGTGGAGCAATCGCTGCGTCGGGCTGCGGCGCTTCAAGAGGCATTGCAGACGTCTCGGGCTCAGGCGCGGCGGCCTCGACGGCGGGCGCTGCTCCCTCGGCCTTCGGCTGTTCAACAAAGATTTCGGCAGGGGCAGGGCTTTCCGCAGCACGGCGGATCACAACCTTCGCGCCCCTCGCAATATCGGGCTTGGCTTCGGGCTTCGGCGCGGAAGCCACTGCCGTAATCTGCGCTTGCGGGGCAGGTTCAAAGATATCCTCGTCCTGCTTAAAGAACTTCATGTGCTTTGGAACCAGATCTGTTTGGGGCACCGGCTTTGGCAGTGCATGAGGTTCATTTGCCAGGGCCTGTGCCAAGCGCGACATCAGGGCATCATGACTGGCGGCTACGGCATTTTCGAGCCGCTTCATGCTGTCCAGCATGTTCACGGTCTCGCTCGACCTGAGGCGGCTGGCGAACTCGTTCAGAAACCAGCGGCCGCGCGGCGTTTCCATAACCGCCTCCCGGATGGCTTCGAAGTCCTGGGTGGTGAGGCTCAACGCCTGCCCCTTGTCATTCGACGGCATACACAACTCCACTCACGCAAACTTACCCCTGCAAACACCGCAAGGCAGACAATTCAGCATTGTCGTGGATAGTGGTGAATCTTTAGTTTAGAGGGCGTGTCATTCTTTCAGTTCATTCACATGTCATCGCGCATTTTCAGCCTGAGGCTCTCCGCATTCAATGCTTTCCTGTTTCTCGGCAGCGGAATTCAGCTGCCGTTCCTGCCGCTTTGGTTGAAGGACAAGCAGTTGACGGATGGCCAGATTGCACTGGTCATGGCGATGATGATGGCGATCCGCATTCTCGCCATGCCCATCGGCACCTATATCGCCGACCGTTCGGGCAACCGGAAGCTCGTGATCATCTGTGCGGCTTTCAGCGCCTTTGCCTGCTATCTGGCGCTGAACTTCATGAGCGGTTTCGTGCCGATCCTGCTTACCGCCATGCTGGCCGCTGCCATGCTGGCGCCCGTGTTGCCGCTCTCCGAGGTGCTGGCGCTGGAAGGCAGCGCGCATTACGGCATCGATTATGGCCGCATCCGTATGTGGGCTTCCTTGAGCTTCCTGTCGGGCAGCCTGATTGCGGGGGCACTCCTCGAAGTGATTCCCGTCAATTCCGTGGTGCTGCTGATCTGCGGCGCGCAGGGCCTCGGGGCCATGATGACGCTGGTGCTTCCCAACGACAAGGTGATCAAGAAGCCGACCGGCGGAGCAGTGAGCGTGAAGGCCATCTTCGCCGTGGTTACCGGCGGGGCCTTCTTCATCTTTCTTGCGGCGGCAAGCATTGGCCAGTCAAGCCATGGGCTGCTCTATGCCTTCGGCTCGGTCCACTTCGATTCGCTGGGCTATTCCAAATTCTCGATCGGCAAGCTCTGGGCGGTCAGCGTCGTCACCGAGATCGTGATGTTCGCCTTCTCGAACCGTTTCTATAATCGTTTGGGCGCGGTCAATCTCACCGTCATTGGAACTGCATGCGCCGTGGTACGCTGGACCATCATCGGCCTCACTCCGCCGATCGCCATCATGTATCTGGTGCAGATGCTGCATGCCGGTACCTTCGGCTTCACGCATCTGGGCACCATGCATTTTATCCGGGAGAAAGTGCCGGGCAGCATGCGCAATACGGTGCAGGGCCTCTATTCGGCGCTGTCAAGCGGGGTACTGATGTCGGCCACCATGTGGTCGTCTGGCCCACTTTACGGGGCCTATGGCGGAGCGGCCTTCTTCGTGATGGCGGGCGTTTCGGCCATCGCTTTCGCGTTGGCGCTGATCCTGCGGCGCGTCAGCCCCAAAGAGCGCTAGGCGGCGGATACATGAGGCTTCCCTCAAAGCGGATACCAGGATCGCGATCCTGTTTCAGAAGCAGGGGGCCATCGAGGTCGATGACATCGGCATAAGGGCTCAGCAACATGGCGGGCGCCATGGCCAAAGAAGTCGCCAGCATGCAGCCGACCATGATCTTGAGATTCCGTTCGCGTGCAGCCCTTGCCAGCGTAATGGCTTCGGTCAGGCCACCTGTCTTGTCGAGCTTGATGTTGATGGCATCGTACTTGCCGACCAGATCGTCCAGTCCTTCAAGGCCGTGGGCGGATTCATCGGCGCAAACGGTGACGGCGCGGGGAATATGGCGCAGCGCCTCATCGTTTCCGGCGGGCAGGGGCTGTTCCACCAGTTCGACGCCCACGCTGGCACATGCGCTTAACATTTCGGCAAGGTTTTCCGGTGTCCAGCCCTCATTGGCATCAACGATGAGGCGGCTTCTCGGAGCGCTGGCGCGGATCAGGCGGAGGCGTTCCGCATCGCCCTCGCGGCCAAGTTTGAGCTTGAGAAGAGGCCGGCTCGAAGCTTTGGCTGCGGCTTCGCCCATCTCCCCGGGCGTGCCGAGGCTCAAGGTATAGGCGGTGACGGCGGGCTTTGGTTCAGGGAGCCCGGCAAGCTTCCAAACCGGCTTGCCGCTCTGCCTGGCTTCAAGGTCCCACAGCGCGCAATCAAGTGCGTTGCGCGCGGCATGAGGGGCGAGGAGTGACATAACGTCGGTATGGGTAAAGCCCTGTTCGATCCTTCCCGCTGAGGCTTCGAAAGCGGCAAGCACCAGCGGTACGGTTTCCTGGTAGCGTGGATAGGGCACGCATTCGCCGCGTCCCGTATGGGTGCCGTCGCTCAGCGTCACCACCACGACGTCCGCCGCGGTCTTGCTGCCGCGCGAAATCGTGAAGCTTCCGGCGATTGGCCAGCTTTCGGCAGCAGCGGAAAACTTCAGCATGTCAGCGTCCAAAACGGCGGATCAATTCTTCGACGATCGGTTCGACACCGATTCGAATCGGGTCGACACAGGGAAGGCCGTGCGCCTCCCCTGTCTCCTTCAAATAGGTGCGCGCCACGTCATCGCTTAAGTGCTCGGTGTTGATGGCGATTCCGATGCAGATGATCTTCGGATTGGTGAGTTGGCCCTCCAGAATGGTGCGGTCAATTACCTGTCGGATTGATGGCAGAGGATGTTTCACGCCGCGCATGGTGGATCGTGTCGGTTCGTGACATACGACGAAGGCATCAGGCTGCGCACCGTG
>JBKJQU010000370.1:0-3443 GCA_046594995.1 Aestuariivirga sp. | reverse complement strand
ACGGAAGCATAGGACATCAGGGCGAAGCCCGGCACGAGGAGAAGGCCTACTGTGTGTATTCCGGCATGCATGGCGGCTTTCTACCAGAGAATGGCGCGATAATGCAAGACGTAGTGGTGCTTCGGGATTACCTCTTGATGGAACTGAGGTCAGGTCTGGCGCATGCGCTATAGTGTTTTCTCACTGCTCAAGAATACTTTTTCCGGCCACAAGAACTGGGAACCCGCATGGCGTGATCCCGAGCCCCGGAAGGAATATGACATCGTCATCGTGGGCGGCGGCGGGCATGGGCTGGCAACTGCTTATTACCTTGCCAAGGTGCATGGTTGCAAGAATATCGCGGTTCTGGAAAAGAGCTGGCTCGGCTCCGGCAACATCGGCCGCAACACCACGATTATCCGCTCCAACTACATGCTGCTGGGCAACAACCCGTTCTATGAATTCTCGATGAAACTGTGGGAAGGCCTCGAGCAGGACTTCAACTTCAACGCCATGGTCTCGCAGCGCGGCGTTCTGAACCTCTGCCATACGGATGCGCAGCGCGATGCTTTCGCGCGGCGCGGCAACGCCATGCGGATCGATGGGGTCGATGCCGAGCTGCTCGACCGCGAGTCGGTTCGCACCATGTATCCCTTCTTCGACTATGACAATGCCCGCTTCCCCATCAAGGGCGGCCTCTTGCAGCGGCGCGGCGGCACGGTGCGCCACGATGCGGTGGCCTGGGGCTATGCGCGCGGTGCTGATTCCCAAGGCGTCGACATCATCCAGAATTGCGAAGTGACCGGCATCGGAATCGAGAACGGCAAGGTCGTGGGCGTCGAGACTAGCCGTGGCATCATCAAGTGCAAAAAGCTGGGCCTCGCCGCCGCTGGCAATTCGTCCGAAGTGGCCGCGATGGCGGGCATGCGGCTGCCGATCGAGAGCCACGTGCTGCAGGCCTTCGTGTCCGAGGGTTTGAAGCCCTATATCGATGGCGTCGTGACTTTTGGAGCAGGGCATTTTTATGTGTCGCAGTCCGACAAGGGCGGGCTCGTGTTCGGCGGCGACATCGACGGCTATAATTCCTATGCACGGCGCGGCAACTTGCCGATGGTCGAGCATGTGGTGGAGGCGGGCGTTGCCATGATCCCGTCGATTGCACGGGTAAGGGTGCTGCGCTCCTGGGGCGGCATCATGGATATGTCGATGGATGGTTCGCCCATCATCGACAAGACCCATATCGACGGCCTCTTTCTCAATGCCGGATGGTGCTATGGCGGATTCAAGGCCACGCCCGCGTCCGGCTGGTGCTTTGCGCATACGATTGCGAAAAATGAACCCCACAAGCTCAACGCCGCCTATCGCCTGGACCGGTTCCGCACCGGTCACATGTTGGACGAAAAAGGCCAGGGCGCCACGCCGAACCTGCATTGATGAAGAAACACACCCCATCATTCCTCACCCTGAGGTGCCCGGCGCAGCCGGGCCTCGAAGGGCCATCTGTAACAGCTGCACCATATGCTTCGTGGCTCCCCCGCATCAAGTGCGGGGTCGCACCTCAGCATGAGGGTTTTGTAAGATGCTGATCGCCTGCCCACATTGCGGAACACGGCCCGTGGAGGAATTCACCTTCCTCGGCGATGCTTCGGTGAAGCGGCCCACGTCCACTGATCCGTCCTCGATGGATCAGTGGTTCGAATACGTCTATTTGCGCGACAATCCGAAGGGCCGCTTTGACGAATACGTTCATCATTCCGGCGGTTGCCGCGCCTGGCTCGTCGTCTCGCGCAACACGGCGACGCATGAGGTTTATGGCTGCACAACCGTGCGCGGCCATGCGAAGACGGGAGGCAAGGCATGACCTCCTTCCGATTGGCCAAGGGCGGGTTGATCGACCGCGCGAGCGAACTCTCCTTCACCTTTGATAGCAGGGCCTTCACCGGGCACCAGGGCGATACGCTGGCCTCCGCGCTGATCGCCAATGGCGTTCACCTGATGGGACGCTCCTTCAAGTATCACCGGCCGCGCGGCGTGATCTCGGCTGGCGCATCCGAGCCCAATGCGCTCGTTGAACTCCGCGAAGGCGGGCGCAAGGAAGCCAACACGCGCGCCACCATGATCGAACTCTATGACGGGCTGACCGCCAACAGCCAGAACCGTTGGCCCTCGCTCGATCTGGACCTCGGCGCGGTGAATTCGCTGGCCTCTTCGATGTTCGTCGCGGGCTTCTACTACAAGACCTTCATGTGGCCGAAGAGCTTCTGGGAAAAGATCTACGAGCCGATCATCAGAAGAGCGGCCGGTCTCGGCACGGCCTCGAAGCTCCCTGATCCTGACAAGTACGAGAAAGCCTACGCGCATTGCGATATGCTGGTGATCGGCTCCGGCCCCACCGGACTGATGGCCGCGCTTGCCGCGGCGCACTCGGGAGCCCGTGTGATCCTCGCCGATGAAGGCTCGGCCCTCGGCGGTTCGCTGCTGTTCGAGCGCGAGGAGATTGCCGGTGTCAGCGGTTACGACTGGGCGCAAGGCGTGCTGGCCGAACTCGGCTCCATGCCGAACGTGACGCTCATGCCGCGCACGACGATTGCGGGCTGGTTCGATGGCAATGTCTTTGGCGCTGTAGAGCGCGTGAACGATCATGTGATCGCGCCCAGCGCTTACGAGCCGCGCCAGCGCTACTGGCGGATCATCGCGAAAAAAGCCGTGCTGGCGGCGGGTGCTGAAGAACGCCCCGTGGCTTTTGGCGGCAACGATGTTCCAGGCGTGATGCTGGCGTCCGCCATGCGCACCTATGCCAACCGCTATGCGGCGGCGGCGGGGAAATCCATCGTGGTCTTCACCAGCAATGATTCAGGCTACCGCACCGCGCGCGACATGCGGGCACATGGGGTCCATGTCGAAGCCATCATCGATTCGCGGAAAGAGTCGAAGGCCGATGCCGGCGGCGTGCCGGTGCTCCGTGGGCGGATGATTGCCAATGTTTCAGGCGGCAAGGGTGTTGCCGGCGTCGAGCTGACGGATCATACGAAGATTTCATGCGACGCCGTTGCCATGTCCGGCGGCTGGAGTCCCATCGTCAACCTCGCATGCCATCGCGGCGCCAAGCCAAAGTGGGATGAGAAGATCCTTGGATTCGTGCCGCCGGAGACAGATGCGAATTTTGCCGTGGCCGGTTCTGCCGCGGGCAAGATGCTGCTGTCCGAATGCCTTGCCGATGGTGCGGCCAAGGGCGCGCTCAATGGCAAGATGCCCGCCGTTCCAAATTGCCGCGATGAGGCATTCGCGATTTCGCCCCTGTGGTGGGTGAGGGAGTCGACGGGCAAGGCCTTTGTCGATTACCAGAATGATTCGACCGCCAAGGACCTGCCGCTCGCCGCGCAGGAAGGCTACAAGGACATCGAACTTGCCAAGCGTTACACGACGACGGGCATGGCCACAGATCAGGGCAAGCTCGGCAACGT
>JBKJQU010000342.1:0-3593 GCA_046594995.1 Aestuariivirga sp. | reverse complement strand
CGGTTCTTGCGCGCCTTGGGCAGGGTGCAAGGGTCGCTGCCAGTGGCGACAACAGCCTTTGCCTTTGCCAGCACGGCGCGGATGCGTTCGGGCGTCCATGCGGCATCGATCAGCACGCTCGCCTTTTTCTTTCCCAGCGCCTTCAGCGAAGCCTCGATTCCGGAGGGCTTCTTCGTCACCACAATCTTCTTCAGATGCGCCCGTACACCTTCGGTGAGTTTCTCAGGCGCGATAAAGATCTCCGCCTTGCCCTTGGCGTGGAGGATCGCATAGGCAGGCACCACCGGCGTAAAGGGCACGTCGAAGCCGCGCAGGTTGAACAGCCAGGCCACCGAGTCCGGCTGCGTCAGAACCACGGCATCATTTGGCCTGATCGCCTTTTGCATGTCTTTGACCTTGCCGGCGGCGGACCGTCCCGCAAATTGCGTGGGGTGCGTGGCAATCGCAGCCGAAGGCCTTGGCGGCTGGTTATCCCAGATCGCATCTACGGGGTTTGAATCCACGGCCACGAAGCGCGCTCCAACCTTGTCACAGGCGTCGCCAAAACGTTTCGCCTGATCGGCAGTGACGAGCCAGGGATCGAAGCCAAGCCTGTCACCTTCCTTCAGGTTCTTCGCGATCCACGCGGTGGGCGGCTCGTCGATCAGATGCTGTGGCGTGATGAGCTTCGTATCCACCTGGTCGCGCACCTGAATGGTGTAGCGCCCGTCGATGAAGATCGCGGCCTTCTTCAACGTCAATATGGCAAGGCCCCAGGACCCCGAAAATCCAGTTAGCCAGCGCAGGCGCTCGGCATAGGCCGGAACATATTCGCCCTGGAACTCGTCCTGTCTTGGCACCAGGAAGCCAGTCAGCTTCCGTCTCTTCAGTTCATTGCGGAGGAGGGTCAGTCGGGCGCGGGAGGCGGAAACATGTGTCATACCCAATGACTTAGCCTGCATTCCAAAAGCTGTTAAGAGTATCATTACGCCAATGCCCGATCATCGGTTCACTCACGCTTCATCACAAAGGTTTGCCCGGATGTTGTGCATCCCCAAACCGCCTCTGCGCCGTTGTTAGCTCATCCCGACTGGGGATCAGACGACAACAGGAGAAAACGTCATGACACTTCGCAACACCCTTCTTTCCGCTGCAGCAGCTTTCGCGCTCGGCGTTTCTGCAATTGCCGCGCCCGTGCTCGCGCAGGAGACGAAGATGGTCGGCGGCGCCGAGATGTTCCCGGACAAGAACATCATTGAGAACGCCGTCAACTCGAAGGACCACACCACGCTGGTTGCAGCCGTCAAGGCCGCCGGCCTCGTCGAAACGCTGTCGGGCGCTGGTCCCTTCACTGTGCTCGCGCCGACCAACGATGCTTTCGCAAAGCTTCCCGCTGGCACGGTCGATAACCTGCTGAAGCCCGAGAACAAGGAGATGCTTACCAAGGTGCTCACCTCCCATGTGATCCCGGCGGCGGCGATGAGCGACGCGATCACCAAGATGGTCGCGGATGATGGCGGCAAGCACAATGTCACGACAGTGAGCGGCGACGCGCTGACGTTCACGGCAAAGGACGGCAAGGTCATGATCATGGACGAGAGCGGCCAGACCGCCACCGTGACCATTGCCGACGTCAAGCAGTCGAACGGCGTCATTCACGTCATCGATACGGTGCTTCTGCCCAAGTAACCTGACGCAGGCCGCCACGCATCGTATCTCCCCCCTCACGACTCGGGGCGGCCAGAAGGTCCGGCACTCAGTTCAGTGCCGGACCTTCGTTCATTCGGCCACGAGATCGAGGCGTCGTGGACCCAACGCGGTCGACCTCTTCGGGCACCGCGCTGCCGGCCCAGGCAAGGCGGCCACCGAGATGGTCAGTGTGCGGAGGAGCGCCATCACATCTTCAGCTTGATGCGGCCCTCGACCTTGGGCGCGATGGCCTTTCTGGAAGTGATGTAGGCCATCACGTCATTTGCCATCAGCTTCGCATCGCGCACGCCGAGCAGGGGTTTCCCGGACTTCAACACGGTGTAACCATCGCCGCCGCCAAACATGTAATCATTCGTCGCCAGCGTATAGGCGGCTGATTTGTCGATGGGCTTGTCCCCCACCATCACCGAGATGACACGCTCGCCCTTGGGCTTGGTCAGGTCGGCCTCGACCGTCAATCCAGACACTTGAGGGAAGCGGCCAGCGGAATTTTCCACATCGCTCAATCCGCTTTCCAAGGCCGCCCACACCGTCTCGCCGGTGACTTCGATCTTCACCGTCTTGTTGCCGAAAGGAAGCTCGGTGAGGATGTCGCGGCGCGTCAGCTCGGCTCCGGCCGGATATTCCTTGTTGCCGCGAATGCCGCCGCCATTGGTGATGGCGATATCGGCGCCCACCGCCTCGCGCGTCGCATCGGCAATCAGGTTGCCGATGGCGGACTCGGCAGTCCGCACTGTCGCCTTGCGGCTGTCCAGCGGTTCGGATGTGCTGCCCACCGGAACGTCGAGCTCTTTCGACAGCAGCGCATTGTATTCGTCCGCCTTGGCCTGCGTCTCAGGGTCGGGGGTCACCCCCGCGGTGTCGATGAAGCGGAAATTCGGATACCACTTCACGCTGCGCTTTCCGTCCTTCTCCTCAACGTCGATCTTAACGTCCACGGCGGCCACGAACTGGGCTTCCTCCATCGATTCCACCATCGCGGTGCGTCCGTCGAAGAACAGCGCCAGGTCATGGTCGTCGCCCGTCAGGATGATGTCGATGGCGCGGGTATCGAACAGAGCGCGGTCCACCTCGCGGTTGGCGTGGATGACGGCCACCACGATATCGGCTCCGGCGTCGCGAAGCTTCTTGGCCTCCGCCACGGCGGTATCAACCGTCGGCAGGAATTTCAACGTATCGCCGGGGCTCGATTTCACCGGGCTGTCTTCGGCTGTGAGGCCGACGATACCGACCTTCACGCCGCCGATATCGCGGATCTCGCTGTCCTTGAAGCCTTCGATCAGCTTGCCGTCGGCTGTACGGAGATTCGCGGCGAAGAGCGGAAACTTCGCTTCCTTCATGCGCTTCATGAACACGTCCGCACCGAAATCATACTCATGGTTACCGGGCGTGAAGATATCGGGTGGCGCCATGTTGGTGAGCGCGATTGTATGTTCGCCCTGGTCGAAGCTTGAGAACAGGGATGGAGAGATCAGGTCACCCGCATGGGCATAGATCACGTTGCCGCCCTTGGCGCGCTCGGCCTTCACCACTGCGTTCAGCCTGGCGAAGCCACCGCGCTCGCTGGTGTTGTCCACCTTGTAGATGTCGTTGGTCAGCAGGAAGGTGATATTTACCGCCTCCGCGAAGGCCGGCGATACCAGGGTCACTCCAGAAAGCAGGGCCGCAATCAGAGTGTTTCGGATCATGTGCATGGGAGACCTCCAAAAGCCAAAACAGGACGACTGAGTGAAAGGCATTGAAGGCGATGATGCAACAGGCCAGTGACGCTGCGGCCCCAATTCACCTTGCGTAGCATTTCCAACTGCGAGATAATGGCAACATCGATACTTGGGCCGGACGATTGGCCGCTTCGCTACCCTGCCGGGACGCGCACGCAAGACTCCTCCAAATTTCGACCATGG
>JBKJQU010000287.1:0-5592 GCA_046594995.1 Aestuariivirga sp. | reverse complement strand
GATCGCGTGAGACTGGGCCATGGAATGCCCCTGTAGCGGTGAAAGCCTGCGTTGCCAAGGATTGCGCCGGACAGGGCGGCCATGCTTCGATCAATGATCTGATGATTGGGGAGAACCATGATGAAGCCGGCAGACCAGATCGAGAGCGTCGCCATCATCGGCAACGGGCTGATGGGGCAGGGGATTTCGCAGGTGTTCGCCCGCGCGGGAAAGCGCGTGACGCTGATCGGCCGAAACCCGGCCAGTCTTGAAAAAGCAGTTGCCACCATCCGCCGCAACTTCGATGCCTTCGTGGAGCGCGGATTAACGGACGCCGAGGAAGCCACAGCGGCCATGGCGCGGATCGCCACCAGCACCGATATGGGCGATGCCGGAAGTGCGGACCATGTGATCGAAGCGGTGCCCGCCGTGCGTGATCTTCAGATCGAGATTTTCGGAAAGCTCGACGCGGTGTGCGCGCCGGAGATTGTTCTGGGCTCCACCAGCGGCCAGCCGATCAGCCTGATGACGGGCGCGATGAAACACCCGGAGCGCGCGGTGGCGATGCACTTCATCTATCCGGCGCAACTGATCCCCATCGTCGAAATCTGCGGTGGGCCGCAGACGGCGCCTCATGCCGTGCAATGGGCCTGCGATGTGATGACGGCGGTAGGCCAGACGCCAGCACTGATGAACAAGGAGGTCGATGGCTTCATCATCAACCGCCTGCAATTCGCCGTACTGCGCGAGGCATGGTCGATGTGGGCGAATGGCATCGCCTCCGCCGAGGCCATCGACAATTCCTTCAAGATGTCGCTGGGACGGCGCTATTCGATCACCGGTCCTATCGAAAGCGCGGAGCTTGGCGGCCTCGACATTATGCACAAGTTCGCGGAATTCCTTCTGCCTGACCTCGATACATCGAAGGCGCCGCCCGCCGCTATTGCTGCCCTGGTTGAGGCCGGTAATTTCGGCCTCAAGGCCGGAAAGGGCGTCTACGACTGGAGCACTCGCGACGGCAAGGCACTACTGGCGGCACGCGCCGACAAATTGTTCGCTCACCTGCGCGAAACAAAAGTCTGACAACTAAGCCGTCAGGAGTTTCTCGATCCTGATTGGCAGCTTGCGAATGCGAACGCCCGTTGCATGATAAAGGGCATTCGTCAGGGCCGCGGCTGTGCCAACATTCGACAGCTCCCCGATACCTTTCACCCCCGCAGGATTGACTTCGTTATCAATCTCCGGAACCATGATGATCTCGACTTTCTCAATATCGGCATTCACCGGGACAAGATATTCCGCGATATTGGTATTGATATAGCGGCCCTCGCGCGGATCAAGCTCGGTGGCCTCGTGCAGTGCCGAGCCAATGCCCCATACCAGCCCGCCAAGATACTGGCTGTTGGCGGTACGTGTATTCATGATGCGCCCGCCAGCAAAAGCGCCAACGATCCGCGGCACCACGACTTCGCGCGTGCGCTGATGCACGCGGACTTCGACAAACTCGGCGCCGAAGGCGAACATGGTGGTTTCCTTTCCAGCGCCGCCGGATATTTCAGCTCCTCCAGAATAAGTCTTTTCCAGAGCACCAGGCTTGGCGCCCTTCGGCACAAATTCGCCAAGCTCCTCGATATTCGCCGCGTTGATGGCTGCAAAGGCATCCTTCAGCGCAATCCGTTCTCCATTGGCTTTCACAACCGCGCCGTTCTCGATCGACTTCGCACCGAGGCGCTGGAGAATTTTTCCGCATGCAAGTTTTACCGCCGAACAACTACTGGCCGTGGTGACCGAGCCACCCGCCACCGTGCCAGGAGGAAGCCGGGAGTCGCCCAGTTCCACCTTGACGTTCCGCATCTCGGCTCCCAGCATTTCGGCTGCCATCTGGCCGATCACGGTATAGGCGCCGGTGCCGACATCATGCGACGCGATCTGCACACGGATCTTATTGTCCGGGGCAAGCTGCACCCGCGCCACGGCAGGTGCCATCTGGGTGGGATAGCATGCCATGGCGCAGCCCCAGCCAATTTGCCAGTCGCCGTCACGCATGCTCGAAACGGCTGGATTTCGATCTTTCCATCCGAAGGCCGCCGCAGCTTCGTCGAAACACTTCATCAACGAGCGGCTTGTGTAAGGAGCACCCGTTGCGAAATTCTTTGTCGTATCGTTGATACGGCGAAGTTCCACGGGATCCATCTTCAGCGCCAGAGCCAGTTCGTCCATTGCAGCTTCGAGAGCATAGATATAGGGCACCTCCGCAGGCGCGCGCATGAAGCCAGGTGTGTTGCGGTCGGCCTTGACCAGATTGACTTTGGTCCAGATGTTGGGAACCGCGTACATCGCCACCGAATTTTTCGTTCCGGCCACAACATAATTGTCGGCGCGCGACGTCACCTCCCAGCCTTCATGGAGGAAAGCAGAAAGCTTCCCGTCCTTTGAAGCGCCAATCCTGATCCGGTGCCGGGTTTCGGCACGATAGGTTGTCGTTGTGAAACCCTGGTCGCGCCTGACGACCAGTTTCACCGGCCGCCCCAGCTGTTTTGCCGCCATGGCGACGAGACTGGTGCGCGGCGTTACCGATCCTTTTGCGCCGAATGCGCCTCCGACAAAGGGTGAAAGGGCATGAACCTTGCCGGGATCAACCTTGATCTGCCGTGCAAGGCCGTTTTGCAGGCCATAGACAAACTGGCTAGGCTCATAGACTGTCAGTTCGTCTCCCTGCCAGACGCAAGTCGTGGAAAACAGTTCGATGGGATTGTGATGCTGTGGCGGCGTCTCATACTCCGCGTCTATCTTGATGTCGGCTGTGGCAAACGCCGCCTCGGCCTCGCCCGCCGACGGGTCCTCATGTTGCGGACTGACATCCTTGGCGGCGACGATCTCGGCTCCCCGGCTGTCAAAACCGATGGTAGGCTCCTCGCGCTCGTAGGAAACCTTCACCTTGTAGGCCGCCTCGCGGGCATCCTCATAATGTTCGGCCACGACCAACGCCACGATCTCGCCGTCATGCTCGATCCGGTCCGATGACAGCGGCGGCTTGGCGGTGGAGGCTTCGCCTCCTTCACCGAAAAACTTGAACTCGCCAAGAGAAGGCCTGTTCTCGTGCGTCATGATCATCAGGACACCTGGCACGGCCTGCGCTGCAGCAAGGTCAAAGCCCTTGATGCGGCCGCGCGCGATGGAGCTGGTGACCAGCATCGCATGGGCCGGGCGTCCGGCGGGAAAATCGGCCGCATATTGCGCCGAGCCAGTAACTTTCAGCCGCGCATCGAGCCTTGGATGCGGGATTCCCATGTTTTCTTTCGGCTCAGGAGCAGCAGCAGACATCTCAAATCTCCATGGCGTGGGCTTCGAACAAGGCCCGGGCGATGACATTCTTTGTGAGCGATACCTTGAATGCGTTGTGGCTCAGCGGCTTTGCATCGCGCAATGCGGCTTCCGCTGCCTGCTGCACAATGTCTTCGCTGAACGGTTGACCGTTCAAGGTCCGCTCAGCCTCGGTTGCACGCCACGGCTGGTAGGCGACACCGCCCAACGCAATGCGCGAGGAGCGGATATTTCCCTGATCGATGTCAAGGACGACCGCAGCCGAAGCCAGCGCAAAGGCATAGGATTTGCGATCGCGAATCTTGAGATAGAGAGACCTCCGGTAATCGCCCGGCGGTATGGAAATGAACTCGATCCGCTCGCCGGAAGCAAGAATGGTTTCCTGATGTGGCGTGTCTGGTCCCTTGTGCAGGGAATGAAACGGAAAGCTGCGCTGGTTGGTGACGATCTCGGCATCCAGCACCATCAACGCCTGTGCGAAATCGCCAGGGTAGGCGGCAACGCAATCATCGCTGGTTCCAAGAACGGCATGAAGTCGGTTGTAACCCTGCTGTGCCGCGCAGCCCGAACCGGGCTCCCGCTTGTTGCAGGCGGACCAAGAGACATCGCGGAAATAAGGGCAACGCGTGCGCTGGAGCATGTTGCCCCCCAAACTTGCCATGTTGCGGATTTGCGGACTGGCGGCCAGCAACAAGGATTGCACCAGCACCGGCACGCGCCGTTTGAGCTGGGGGTCGTCGGCGGCCTCCGCCATGCTGACCATGGCTCCGATCCTGATCGTATCGGAGCCGGCCTCGATGCCGCGCAGGGCTTTGCCCCCGGGAGTTGCTTTGAGATCGATCAGTGTGCCGGGCCGCTCGACGTCGAGCTTCATAAGATCGATCAGCGTGGTGCCGCCTGCGAGATAACGGCCGCTCTCTGAGCCAGTGGAATAAAGAAAGGGGCGCATGATCAGATCTCCGTGCTCGATTTGACCTGTTCGATTGCCGCGACGATGTTGGTATAGGCCGCGCATCGGCAGAGGTTTCCACTCATGAACTCACGAATCTCCTCCGGGCTGTTGGCGTGGCCTTCGCTGATGCAGGCGATACCGGACAAAATCTGTCCCGGTGTGCAGTAGCCGCACTGAAAGGCGTCGTGGTCGATAAATGCCTGCTGCAGCGGATGAAGTGTGCCCGTTTCCGCTGCAAGGCCTTCGATGGTGGTCACCTCGTGACCCTCGGCGGATGCGGCAAGCGTCAGGCAGGACAAAATCCTCTTGCCATCGACCAGCACGGTGCAGGCACCACATTGCCCATGGTCGCAGCCCTTCTTCGATCCAGTGAGTCCGACATGCTCGCGGAGCGCATCGAGCAACGTAACGCGGCGGTCGAGATCGAGCCGGTGTGTCTGGCCGTTGATCTTCAACGCCACGGGAATCGCCTCACGCGGATCGCGCTGCTGGGTTGGCGTGGCTGTTGCAGCCTCGGCCAGGTGTGGCAGCATGGATGCGCCAGAAGCTGCCGCAGCAAATGAGACGAAGCCACGCCGCGAGACAGGAGGAGTTTGCATATCTGGGTTTTCCTTGGCTCAACATACAAGTGCACGGACAAGGCGCGTACTTGCCCAAAAGTTCCCAGCCGATGCGCTGGGCTGTTGCCTGCGATCGGCGAGCAATAAAAACGCCAGCAAAAAGCCCCGGCGTTTCCACCGGGGCTTTTCCTGTCGCATCCCGAGGGATTGGTTCAGCAGCTATAATACATGTCAAACTCGACCGGGTGCGGCGTCATGCGGTAGCGGTCCTGTTCGAACTGCTTGAGTTCGAGGTAACTCTCGATCTGGTCCTTCGAGAACACGCCGCCCTTGAGGAGGAAGTCGTGGTCGGCGGCGAGGCAGTCGATGGCTTCCTGCAACGAGCCGCACACCGTTGGAACCTTGGCGAGTTCGGCGGGCGGCAGGTCGTAGAGGTTCTTGTCCATGGCGGGGCCGGGATGGGTCTTGTTCAGGATGCCGTCGAGGCCCGCCATGATGATGGCCGAGAAGCACAGGTAGGGGTTGGCGGTGGGATCAGGGAAGCGGACTTCCACGCGCTTGGCCTTGGGGTTCGCCGTGAACGGAATGCGGCACGAGGCCGACCGGTTGCGTGACGAATAGGCCAGCAGTACCGGGGCTTCATAGCCCGGCACCAGGCGCTTGTAGGAGTTGGTCGACGGGTTGGTGAAGGCATTCAGCGCCTTGGGGAGCTGACCGCCTCGCTCGCGGCCAGGGTGCGGGCCGCAGCCTGCGCTGCCTCACCAGTGCGCTCAAGAG
>JBKJQU010000186.1:0-10284 GCA_046594995.1 Aestuariivirga sp. | reverse complement strand
CTATCTGACTGCCGCCGTCATTGCCGCACCGCTGGCCACCAGGCTCGGTCTGGGCTCGGTGCTGGGCTATCTCATCGCCGGCATCGTGATCGGCCCATCGGTCATCGGACTGGTCGGAAATGAAGGCCAGGACGTGATGCACTTCGCCGAGTTCGGCGTCATCGTCATGCTGTTCCTCGTCGGCCTCGAACTTCAGCCCTCGAAGCTCTGGTCACTCAGAAAACCCATCCTGGGCCTCGGCGGCCTGCAAGTATCGGTGACCGCGATCGTGATCGGGTTCACGTCCTGGATGCTCGGCACCACATGGCAGGCGGCCATCGCGATCGGACTCATCCTCGCCATGTCCTCGACCGCCATCGTGCTCCAGAGCCTGAACGAGCGCGGCATCCTGAAGACCTCGGCCGGGCAGTCCTCCTTCTCGGTCCTGCTGTTTCAGGATATCGCCATCATTCCCATCTTTGCCCTGCTGCCCCTCATCGCGACGGCACATGGCAGTGACAACCACAGCGCCAGCCTGATCGCCGGTCTTCCGGGCTGGGCGCAAGGCATCATGGTGCTGGCCGCCGTCTCCGTCATCATTCTTGCCGGGCGCTACCTGATGCGTCCCGTCTTCCGCATCGTGGCCTCGTCCGGCATCCGCGAAATCTTCGTGGCCTTCGCGCTGCTCATCGTTGTGGGCATCACGCTGATGATGCAGTTTGTGGGCTTGTCCGCCGCCCTCGGCACGTTCCTCGCCGGCGTCGTGCTGGCGGAGAGCGAATACCGTCACGAGCTTGAAATGGACCTCGATCCCTTCAAAGGCCTGCTGCTGGCGGTATTCTTCATCGCGGTGGGTGCCGGCATTGATTTCTCGCTGCTCGTGAACCAGCCCGGCACTATCTTTGGGCTGGTGATAGGATTGATCGCCATCAAGCTTGCGGTGCTGTATGGACTGGCACGTCTGTTCCGCATGAACGCGCCGGACTCCTCGCGCTTCTCCTTCGCACTGGCGCAGGGCGGTGAGTTCGCCTTCGTGCTGATCACCTTTGCCGCGGGACTCGGCCTTCTGGCCGTTTCGCAATCCGGCATTCTGGTCGCCGTCGTGGCGATCTCCATGGCACTTGCTCCCCTCCTCATGATCTTCGATGACAAGGTAATGCAACAGCGTTTGGCGAACGCGGAGGATGAGCGCGAAGCCGATCGCATCCTCGACACGGGCGCAAGAGTCATCATCGCCGGCCACGGCCGCTATGGCATGACGGTGAACCGCATGCTCGGCGCCAGCGGCATCAAGGCCGTGGTACTGGACCATGATGCCGAGCAGATCGATGTGCTTCGCCGTTTCGGATACAAGGTCTATTACGGCGATGCCTCGCGTCCCGACCTCCTCGAAGCCGCAGGCGCGCGTGACGCACAAGCCCTGGTGGTAGCAGTCGATGACCGCGAAAAGATCAATGAGATCGTGGAAACCGCAAAGCAGCACTTCCCGCACTTGCGGCTCTTCGCCCGCGCCTTCGACCGCGTGCACGCCTACGAACTTCTCAACAAGGGCGTCCAGCATGTGCACCGCGAACTCTTCGCATCGTCTGTGGACATGGGCGCGGATGTTCTGCAGGCCATGGGTCGCCACCCCTTCGAGGCGCACCGCGCCGCGCGCACCTTCAAGGGCCATGACGAGCGGCTGGTCCGCCTTTCCGCAAGGCATGCCGATGATGACGAGAAGCTTATCGACCTCGCCCGCAAGGGCCGCGCCGAAATCGAGAACGTGCTGGGCGAAGACGTGCGGCTGAACGAACTGACGCAGGACCACGCCTGGGAACCGCCCGACAGGACGCGGGAATAGACCCCTTCAAATCTCCCCGTCATCCCGGCTATATGGTTGGCATGCAGACCAATATTCACGACATCAAGATCGACCCCCGCAACCTCGAAATCATCATCTCGATCAACGGAGAACTCGTCCCGCGCGCGCAGGCCATGGTCTCCGTCTTCGATTCCGGCTTCATCCTCGGCGACGGCGTGTGGGAAGGTCTTCGCATGGTAAAGGGCGGCGTGCCCTTCCTGCGAGAGCACATCGAGCGCCTCTATGAGGGAGCAAAAGCAATCTTCATGGATATCGGCGTCAGGCCCGATGATCTGGTGAAGCGACTCTTCGATTGCCTCGATGCGAACAAAATGGAAGACGGCGTCCACATCCGTTTGATGGTCACGCGCGGCGTGAAGGCAACACCCTACCAGGACCCGCGCGTCACCATCTCGCCCGCCACCATCGTCATCATTCCGGAGTACAAGTCTCCAAACCCGGAGAAGTCCGAAAAGGGCCTGAAACTCCATACCGTGAATGTGCGGCGCGGCTATCCGGACGTGCAGGACCAGAAGCTTAATTCGCATTCGAAGCTGAACTGCATAACTGCTTGTATTCAGGCCTCGAACGCCGGGGCGGACGAAGCCCTGATGCTTGATCCGCACGGCTTCGTCGCGACATGCAACTCCACGCATTTCTTCATCGTCCGCCGTGGAGAATTATGGACATCGACAGGGCAATACTGCATCCCCGGCATCACCCGCGGCAACATGATCCGCGTTGCGAAGGACTTAGGGATTCCTGTCTTCGAGAAGCTCTTCTCGCTCTATGATGTCTATGGCGCGGATGAAGCCTTCGTCACCGGCACCTTCGCCGGATTGATCCCGGTGCGCGAGATCGATGGCCGGCCTGTGAGACATCCTCTGTCCACGGATGATTGGTCGAGTGCGGGCCCCATCTCGCGGCGGCTATCGGCCGCTTACAAGGAGCTGTGTGTGAAGGATTCGCGGAGGCACCTGTGAGCACCAACATCGCCATGTGGTCTGGCCCGCGCAACATATCGACCGCCATGATGTATGCCTTCGGCAACCGTCGCGACTGCGAGGCGTGGGACGAGCCCTTCTATGCCTTTTCGCTGGTCCACCACGGCAATGACCATCCCATGCGGGGCGAGATCATCGCGGCGAATGACTCTGACTGGAACAGCCTGGTGCAGCGCTGCACCGCGCCTTCATCGAAGCCGGTCTTCTACCAGAAGCACATGACCCACCACATGCTGCCCGGTTACGACCGCTCCTGGATCAAGGGCCTCGCCAATGCCTTCCTCATCCGCGAGCCCGAGCGCGTGCTGTCAAGCTACACCCAGAAATGGGCGGACGTGACGCTCCGCGATATCGGCTTCGTCGAACAGGCGGAGATCTTCGACATGGTGGCAGACCACCTCGGCCATGCGCCGCCAGTCGTCAATGCGGATGATATCCTCAACGATCCCGAAACAGTGCTGCAAAAACTCTGCGTCGCTTGTGGCATTCCCTTCGATCACGCGATGCTGTCATGGCCTGAGGGGCCAAAGCCCTTCGACGGCGTCTGGGCGCCGCACTGGTACAACGCGGTGTGGAAATCGACAGGCCTCGCGAAGCAGGAGAAGAAGCCCGTGGAACTGCCGGGGGCGTTGCAGAAGATCGCTGACGCCGCCCGGCCCTGGTATGAGAAGATGAAGCCTTACCGCCTCACCTGACGTACTGCGCGGCCAGGGCTTGGGGAATCATCGGGGCAGCCGAGCCCCCCTCCTTTTCAACCAGCATCTCGGTGCGGCGCAGCTCCTGCTCTTCAACTTCGAAGGCGGACTGCGCATCGTTCAGCTGGTCGCGCAATTCCGCAATGGAGCGCATCAGGTTGTCGCGGCGGCCGCGCGCGGCCTTGGCCGAGAGTGAATAATTGAAATGTGCGGGATCGGTCACGCCGTTCCGGCTTTCCTCGAACTTCACCTGCGCATCAAGGTCGTCATACTTGCGCATGAAATCCTGAATCATGCCGTCGATATCGGCAACCTGCCTGCGCTTTTCTTCGGTGCGAAACCGGTGCAACCGGAGAAGCGTTTCACGTGAACGCATTGAAACCTCACTCTACTCTACAAACCGAGGACATGAACGCGTCCCCTTTTCACGATTCGCCGAATCAACTACTCAGAAGATTCCGGTGCCCGTTCGAGTTACATGGTGCACCGGTAAGCTTAAGGGTGGGTAAACCGGGGTTCGAAACCGGTTTTTGGCAACTTTGGCGCCGTTGCGCTGCGTCCCGGTCTATATGTAGTGGTTATTCAGGGCGGTCACTACATTTCGGTTAAGACGTGAACAGGTTGCAGCAAGGGAATTAGGTTTTGTTAACCTTTCCCGGCTTATCTTAAGCACGAACGTTAACGGTTAGTTGTGCGCGTATCCATTTCGGGTGCGCAAAACAGAAGGCTCCACGGCGGAGTCCGGGACCATAGGGGATTCGAGATGAGGGTACTGCTGATCGAGGACGATACCGCGACGGCTCAGAGCATTGAATTGATGCTCAAGTCGGAGGGTTTCAACGTTTATACGACCGACCTCGGTGAAGAGGGCGTGGACCTCGGAAAGCTGTATGATTACGATATCATCCTGCTCGATCTGAACCTGCCGGACATGTCCGGATATGAAGTGCTGAAAACACTGCGTGTCGCCAAGGTGAACACGCCGATCCTCATCCTCTCCGGCCTCGCCGGCATCGAGGACAAGGTGAAGGGTCTGGGCTTCGGCGCCGACGACTATATGACCAAGCCCTTCCACAAGGATGAGCTGGTCGCGCGCATTCACGCGGTTGTCCGCCGCTCGAAGGGCCATGCCCAGTCGGTCATCGTCACCGGCGATCTTTGCGTCAACCTCGATACCAAGACAGTGGAAGTCGGCGGTGCCCGCGTGCACCTCACCGGCAAGGAATACCAGATGCTGGAGCTGCTTTCGCTCCGCAAGGGCACGACGCTTACCAAGGAAATGTTCCTCAACCACCTCTATGGCGGCATGGACGAGCCCGAGCTCAAAATCATCGACGTCTTCATCTGCAAGCTCAGGAAGAAGCTCGCCAATGCTGCGGGTGGCAAGAACTTCATCGAAACCGTATGGGGCCGCGGCTACGTGCTGCGAGAGAACGCTCCCCCGATGGGCGGCGAAGATCTGCGCGAAAGCGCGTGATACTTTAACCTCGCATTGGTGCCAGACCGGTGAATTTTCTCATCGGTAAACACTTATTTCATTTCCGGCCGCCTTAATGGTTCCGCTGCGGCGTTTGACCCATCAATGGAACCGACTATGCCGTTCATTTTCGACCACCTTGTTTTAGGCACCGGCAGTTCTGACATATTGGATGATGGCTCCTTCCAAACCAGTGATATCGTGTGGATTAAGGGCTATGCTGGCGCGGACGCGATAACTTCGAACGGATATGCAAACCGCGTAGACGGTGGCAGGGGCAACGATACGATCTACAGCAATGGCGGCTTCATCTTTGGCGGCGATGGAGACGACATCATCACCGGTACGGGCGCTTTTGAACGGGTGCATGATGGCGCAGGAAGCGATATCATCGATCTCGCCGCCAATGGCTTCATCGCCGCGAGAGGCGATGGCGGCAATATTTACCAGGGCTCCCTAGACCCGGCAGACATTAGTGAAACCGTGTCATATTCCCGGGGCCCCTATGGCGTCACGCTCTGGTTCCTGGACGACGGCAACGCAACAGCAGAATATGCAAACACGTCTGACGCCCTCATCGGTATTGACCGCATCATTACCGGCAGCGGTAACGATCAGGTGCTTGGCCACGGCGCCTCGTTTCTTGAACTGAGAACCCGCAGCGGAGACGACTACATCGACGTCGATGTCGATACGGCAATTATCCATGCAGGCGCTGGCAATGACACGGTTGTATTGACAGGTAGGGATGTTGAGGCGGAAATCAGTGTGGGAACAGGCATCGACCGGATTTTCTGTGGCATAGGCCAGGAAACCATCGCGTTTCGCACAGGAGGGGAAGACCGGACGGAGAAGGCTTTTACTTACGTTTTTGACTTCGAATCCGGCCCTGATAAGATCAAGCTGCAATCGCGACTATCGGTTTCCGACTTCATGGCTTTAGCCCGTGACGATACGGTTTCAGGAATTTCCGGCGTCCGTTTCGATGCTGCCTCCGGAAATACGCTTTTCGTCGTAGGATTCACCGCGGACCAACTCACCGCCGATGATTTCATCCTTTAGCTTAGTCCTAGGCCGCTTTCACCACCACGTCGGCCTCGTCCATGCCCATGCTGAGCGACAGTCCGGCGGACTGGGCCAGTTGCTTGGCGTAATAGGGCTGAACCAGGCGCGCATCGAGTGAGGCAAGATCCATTGCACCATCGAGCACCTGCCCGATGGCTTCGGGCACCTTGGCGCGGTCGCCAACGGCGCGCGCTGTGAAGACATCGCCTTCAACGGCAATCGTCACCAGACCGCCGCGCGGGATTCCCGCCATCGCCATCAGCATCATGTTCAACACCAGCTTCACCTGCTGCTTCGGCCGGTTCTCGCGCGGGGCCAGCCAGTCGAGCTTCACCTTTTCCTCGCCCACGAAAGCCTTGGCGATCTCGCCTGCCTCACCCATGTCGATCAGTGCGCCGGCAGATCCCGCTGCACCGAATGCGATGCGGCAGAACTTCAGCTTGGCAGAAGCCGTGCGCGCCGATGAGCGCACCATGGCCAGCGCCGTCTCCTTCGTCTCCTCGTCCATCTCCGGATCGTCGATAAGTTCAAGCCCGTTGGCAATAGCGCCGACAGGCGAGATCACGTCATGGCAGACACGGCTGCACAGAAGCGCTGCGAGGTCGAGATCGGAGAGTTTCATATCGGTCATGTGCCAACCCGGTGAAGTGATTCGTGTGTCACTTGTACCACCTGACACGCGGAATTTCCGCATTGACGGGAACTGCTCCAGCGACCAAGAAGCAGCGCCATGAGAACCGGAGAGCCTTAACCCCATGCCGATTGCCCCATCCGCCCGCTTGCAGCCCCTCATTGACATCTCGATTGTTGCGGGCCGCGAGATCATGGCCATCTATGCCACTGATTTCTCTGCAAAAGCCAAGGGCGACCTGACCCCTGTCACCGAGGCGGACGAAGCGGCAGAGCGCATTATTCTGGCTGCGCTTGCGAAGATTGAGGCAGCGATTCCGGTAATTTCGGAAGAGGCCGCATCGGCAGGAAAAATTCCGGAAGTCTCGTCGAAATTTTTCCTCGTCGATCCGCTGGATGGCACCAAGGAGTTCATCTCGAAGAACGGCGAATTCACCGTCAACATCGCACTGGTCGAAGATGGCGTACCCGTCATGGGCGTGGTCTATGCTCCGGCCCTGAAGCGCATTTTCTGGGGCGAGCTGGGTTTGGGCGCGGCTGAGGGAAAAATCGACGGCGATGTTGCCACCGGCTGGTCGGCACTTCGCGTCAGAAGCCTTCCGGCAGATGGCGCAACCGTCGTCGCCAGCCGCTCGCACCGCGATCAGGCGACCGAGGATTATCTGAAGTCCGTGAAGGTGAAGTCGATCTGCTCGGCGGGCTCCTCCTTGAAGTTCTGCCTCGTCGCCGCGGCAGAGGCCGACCTTTACCCTCGCTTCGGCCGCACCATGGAATGGGACACGGCCGCAGGCCACGCCGTGCTCCTGGCCGCCGGCGGCAAGGTGATGACAGTCGATGGACCGGTACTCTCATACGGCAAGCGTGCCCGCGGCTACGACAATCCGGGCTTCATCGCCAGCGCATGAGCCCCGGCACTCTTGACGAAGCATTAACCATCCCGAAATGACCGGCTGCTAGTGTTGGCCTTGAAAGGCCGCGTGCCACGGACTTGCCATCACTGCATGTCAAGTCTCGCATGCGCCACCGCAACGAGGACACGATGATGAAAAAGCTGATTGCACCTCTCGCACTGGGAATGATGCTGGCACTTGGCCTGCCGGCCGCCGCCCAGAACACGGGTTCCGTTTCGAAAGCAAGCCAGAGGGGGTCTGCGGAGACTTATTCCACTGAGGAAGTCCTCTCCGTCGGCCATCAGTTCTTCGGCAAGACAACGCGGGGCCTCGCCAAGGCCGTCGAATACATTTTCCAGCGCCAGGGTGAACCCACCGCCTATATCGTGGGTGAGGAGGGCTCCGGCGCCTTTGTCGGCGGCCTGCGCTATGGCGAGGGAACGATCTATTATAAGGACGGCACCAAGGAGCGCATCTATTGGCAGGGCCCTTCCGTGGGCTTTGATTTCGGCGCCAATGGCTCGCGCAGCCTCGTGCTTGTCTACAACTCGACCAGCCCGTCCGACCTTTATGACCGTTTCGGCGGCGTCGAGGGCTCGGCCTATATGATCGGCGGTATCGGCGTGAATTTCCAGCGCCACGACGATATTATTCTGGCCCCCATCCGTACCGGCGTGGGCGCCAGGCTCGGTGCCAACATTGGCTACCTGAAGTATTCCGACCGCCCGAACTGGAACCCCTTCTAAGCTTTGGCGTTGCCTTTGGTGAAAACCGGCGGGCGGAGGTCATGCTTTCGCCTTGGCTTCCCGTTATTTCGCGGGCAACGAAAGGACTTTTTATATGATGAAAGCACTTAAAGGGATGGCCCTTGGTCTCCCGATTCTGATGATCGCCGCTGCCGCGCCCGCCCTTGCAGCCAATCCCGACGGTATATGGTCGATGTCGAACGGCAAGGTCACCGTCCGTGTCTCCGACTGTGGCAGCAATCTCTGCGCGAAAATCGTGGGCCTGAAGGAGCCAATCAGCAAGATCGATGGCAAGCCCAAGGTCGACCGGGAAAACCCGAGTGCAGGCAAGCGCACAAGACCGCTGATCGGTCTTTCCATTCTCATCAACATGAAACCGGCCGGTGACGGCCTGTGGAAGGGCGCCATCTACAATCCCGACGATGGCAAGACCTACAGCGCCACTGTGGTGCATGACGGCAAGACCATGAAGGTCAAGGGCTGTGTCGCCAGCGTCTTTTGCAAAACCAACACATTTGTGAAGTCTAACTGACTCCTGCCGGCGGAGAGTCCGGACTTGTCCGGTCTCTCCGTGGCCAACCTTTTGCAATGCAGCCAGAAACTGGTTAGTAAAGGGTTGATACCGGAGGTCTTATGTCTCAAACCGAGACGCTATTGCTGGTCGTTCTGGGTTTCGCCCTCGCCACGTTGATCGCCCTGTTCATCGGGCGGCTGATGTGGTCGGCTGCCTTGAGGCTGGGCGCGCGCCGTATGCAGAAGCAGGTGCCGTCCTCTCTCGTTGGCCTTCAGACCGAGCGGGACCGGCTACGCGCCGAGTATGCGATGCTGTCCCAGCGCCTTGGCTCCAGGTTGGAGGCCGCCAAGATCCGCATGGTCGAACAGATGGCTGAAGTCAGCCGCCACCGCAACCGGCTGGAAGCAATGGAATCCTCGTGGAGCGAGCGGGAAGACATCATCAAGAGCCTGAACAAACAGGTTTCGGATCTCACGATACAGCTTGCCGGAGCACGCGTGATGGAAGGTGAGCTGCAGCTAGCACTTTCCGGGAAACAATCGGAAATCGACGCATTGTTCCGGGATGGCCAGTTATCCACGCGAAAGCAGATGTTCGGCGCAACCGCCGGAGACGATTTCCCTTCCACTCAGATCAATCCTGAGGATCGCCTCCGCCAGCGCATCGGCAAACTTACCGAACTGGCCCACAGTGTGGTGCAGGACCGCCATCATCCCGACCTGCCTGATGTCCCTCTTCCTGCCGTTTCGGTTCCACCGACCGACCCTGACGTGATCGAGAAGCTTGGCGAGGTCGAGCGCGAAACCGGCGACCTGCAGAAGGAACTCGAAAAGCTCGACGCGGAATGGTCGAAGAAACTCAGCGAATTCTATGATGCAGAACCATCCGCCGAAACAAGCCTCCAGGCGCCAAGGGCGGTGGCCAATGTCATTTCGCTCGCCAACCGTATTCGTGACCTCAAGAAGGGCCTGGGCAACCCGAGTTGAGGTTGAGCCGCCGGGTCGATCAAGACCCAAGTGTCATAGATTACTGACGTTTGTCCTGATTGCCAGCCCAACACGGGGGCCGTCATGGGAATCGTGATGTTCCACCGGAACTACCATTCCGGCGGCGCCGAAATTGCAAAGTCTTTCGCAAGGAACTGAGCAACCCGGTCGTGCTGAGAATTTCGGATTGCCCATTCTGCCGCAGCGAAGGCACAGCCTTTCAGTACTGCCCAGCCCGACGCTTCGAAATCCGCTGAACTACTTGTCCGTCGAAGGTGTCGATTCAGCAGCCGGTATAGATCGGCTGTTGCCACCCAAGCTATGATCCGCAAGAATTTGCTTCAGGCAGAAAGCGCCGCATCCATCGCATCGGCCATGATGTCAGCTTCCGTGATGCCGAATTGCATGGGCGGCTTGATCTTCAGCACATTGTCGAATGGTCCGTCGGTCGAGAT